>DASWQX010000916.1:0-7353 GCA_036403495.1 Thermoanaerobaculia bacterium | reverse complement strand
GTGGGCCTGTTTGCCACTGGCATCGGCCTGGATCGTGACCGGTCCTTCTATCCCGTAGTCACGATTGTTATCGCAACCTACTACGTGCTCTTTGCGGTCATGGGTGCTTCCATGCATGCACTCGTGCTTGAGTCACTGGTTTGCTTGCTCTTTCTTGCCGTAGCAGTCGTCGGCTTCAGGGGGTCGCTCTGGCTTGTGGTGGTTGGACTCGCGGGTCATGGTATTCTCGACCTCACCCATGCCGCTGTCATATCCAATCCAGGCGTGCCAACGTGGTGGCCGGAATTCTGTCTCACGTACGATGTTTCGGCAGCGGCGTATTTGGCATGGTTGCTCAGGAGTGGACGTCTTCGCGCTGCATCAGCCGACCCCTAAAACAAAACCGCCGGACCCTGAAGGTCCGGCGGCGGTTGCAGCATCGGCGAAGCTCGCCGCTCAATCCACGATCGACTGGTCCTTGTTGTCGCGCAGGAAGATCGCGCCGACCACCACGGTCATGATGGCTACGACCACCGGGTACCAGAGGCCGTAGTAGATGTTGCCGGCCTTGGCCACCATGGCGGTGGCGAGGAGGGGCAGCATGCCGCCGAACCAGCCGTTGCCGATGTGGTAGGGGAAGGACATCGACGTGTAGCGGATCTTGGTCGGGAACAGCTCCACCAGGAAGGCGGCGATCGGACCGTAGACCATCGTGACGTAGAGCACCATGATCCAGAGGATGACGAAGGCCATGAGGTAGTTGATCCGCGCTGGGTCGGGCGCCGCGGGGTAGCCCTCGGTTTTCAAGGCGGCCTTGAACTGGTCCTCGTTCCACCCGTTCAGCGTGGTGTTGCCGAGGTGCATCGTCACCGTCTGGCCGGGCTCGGCGGGCTGCGAGGTGAAGGAGAGCCCTGCTTTGGTGAGGTTGTCCTTCACGCGGTCGCAGTCGGAGAACTTGGTGCCCGGGAAGACGAAGATGTGGAAGTGGCAGTCCGTCGCCGCGACGGTGATCGGATGGCTGCTCTGGAACTCCTCGAGACCCGGGTTGATGGCATGGGTCAGCGCATGGAACAGCGGGAAGTAGGTGACCGCCGCGAGGAGACAGCCGGCAAGGATGATCTTGAGCCGGCCGATCCGGTCTGACAACCAGCCGAAAAAGACGAAGAAGAAGGTCCCGGCCAGGAGCGCCGCGCCGATGAGCTCGTAGGCCTTCAGCCATTCGAGCTTGAGGGTGATGGTGAGGAAGAAGAGGGCGTAGAACTGCCCCGTGTACCAGACCACCCCCTGGCCGGCCGCGGCGCCGAAGAGCGCAAGAAACACGTACTTGTTGTTCGGATAGCGGAGGAAGCTGTCGGTGAGCGGCGAGGTCGAGCCCTTCCCCTGCGCCTTCATCCGCTGGAAAACCGGCGACTCGTTCAGCCGGGCCCGGATGTAGATCGAGATGATGAGGAGCAGGGCCGAGACCAGGAACGGCACCCGCCAGCCCCAATCCTTGAAGGCGTCGGGGGTCATCTTGACGCGACAGACGAGGATGACCAGCAGCGAGAGGAAGAAGCCGATGGTGGCCGTGGTCTGGATCCAGCTCGTCGCGTATCCCCGCCTCCCTGTGGGCGCGTGCTCGGCGACGTAGGTGGCGGCCCCTCCGTACTCACCGCCCAGGGCCAGGCCCTGGAGGAGCCGGAGGGTTACCAGGAGTGTGGGGGCCAGCACTCCGATCGAGGCGTAGGTGGGGAGGCACCCCACCAGCACGGTCGAGGCGCCCATCACGACGATGGTCACCATGAAGGTGTATTTGCGGCCGACCAGGTCGCCGAGACGGCCGAAGACCAGGGCGCCGAAGGGGCGCACCAGGAAGCCCGCCGCATAAGTGGCGAAGGCCGAGAGGAGAGCCGCGGTGTCGTTGCCCTTGGGGAAGAACAGGGCGGCGAAGAACGGCGCCAGGGTCGCGTAGAGGTAGAAGTCGTACCACTCGAACACCGTACCCAGCGAAGAGGCGAAGATGACCCTCCGCTCTTCTTGCGGCGAAACTTGGAGGACGGCCGAGTCGGCGGCCGCGGGCGTCGCAACACTCATAAGCTTTTTCCCCCTTGGTTCATACGGCTCAGAACTGGAAGACCTGGTACTGCACCTGGTACTGGTTGCGCTTCTTGAAGCCGTCGCGGTCGATCTTCGTCCAGGCGAGCTTGAGGTTCGAGTTGTGGCCGTTGAACCAGAAGGCGAGGCCACCCTGCGTGCGCTTCTCGTCCGGCCGGGTCACCGCGTCGAAGTTGTCGCGGGCGAGCTGGACGTAGGGCTGGATCTTGAGGGTGTGGAAGTAGTAGCCGAGCTCGGCCATCGAGGTCGTCTGCTTGGGGAGGGAGGGAATGAAGACATCGCCGTCCAGCTGCTGGTAGTCGACCTGCAACGTGACGCCGTCACCGCCGGCGATCGGCTGATCCCAGTAGAGGTCGGCGCCATAAGACTTGTAGTCCTTCTGCTCGTCGAAGCTGGCGCCGATCGACAACGTCTGGATCTTGCCGAGCGAGGTGCCGCGGTAGAAGTAGGTGGTCTCCGGGCCGAAGACATAGTAGGCGAGCCGTCCCGCGTAGCGGAACGCGTTGGTGTTGTTGACGCCGCGCAGCCCCTGGAAGACGCCGGCGCGGTATTCGAGGTGATCGTCGGCCAGATAGCCGCGCGCTTGGACGCCGTAGTCCCGGCCGGTGCGCGAGGTGGTGGGGACCGATTCG
Organism: Thermoanaerobaculia bacterium; assembly: GCA_036403495.1. GTDB lineage: Bacteria > Acidobacteriota > Thermoanaerobaculia > Multivoradales > UBA5704 > DATARR01. The sequence goes on along the minus strand of DASWQX010000916.1, from coordinate 4,648 downwards.
TTGAAGGTGTACGGGCTGTAGTCCACCGTCATCAGCGACGCGGCGGACTGGTTGTGGTTGTAGGTCTGCGCCGTCAGCAGCAGGCCGCCGTCGAGCTGGAACATCTTGCTGAAGGCGTAGGTGACGATGACGTCCTGGAGGAAGAGGTCGGCGTTGTTCTTGGTGCCGTCCGGATTCCCCTTGCCGAGGTTGGGCGTGTCGGTGTCGACGAAGACCGTCAGCTCGTCCGACAGCTTGAAGTTGGCCAGCAGGCGGATGCGGCGCAGGAAGATGTTGTTCGCCGAGTCGGCCTTGGCGTCGGCGTTCTCGATGCTCTCGCCCTGGAGCTGGCCGAGGATGCCGATCTTGAAACTCTGTTTACCGTCCGCGGAGCTGAACTGGAGCTGTGCCGAGGCGGGGAGGGAGGCCAGGACGGCGACGAGCACCGCCATGGCGAGGACGCTTGCCCAACGCGGGAAACCTGAACGACTTGCCATCGTACATCCTTTCTCGAAGCACCCGTGTTGAACGGGCTCGGTGACCAGGATCGTGCGACTGATTTCAAGTGTGAGCTTCGAAGGATCGTGATCCCGTCAAACGCTTGTGTCGCCACCCAGCGGGGTGGGAAAATCAGGCGTTTCCCCGCCCCAAGGGGTAGGGGATGGGCAGGCTCCGGAAAGCGCCCTGAAGGCGCCTTCTCCGGCGTCCGGGCTACTCGGCCGCGGGCGTGCCGGCGGAGCGGAGCAGGTCGTCGAGGTCGAGGGGGTCGGTGTACATCGCCGGCAGGCCGTCCGCCCCGCGCGGCCACTCCTCGCGCGGGCGGTCCCAGTAGAGCTCGAGGCCGTTCTGGTCGGGGTCGGCGAGGTAGATCGCCTCGCTGACGCCGTGGTCCGCGGCGCCCTGGAGGGGGACGCCGGCCGCGAGGACGCGGCGGAGGGCGAGCGCCAGGTCGCGGCGGGTGGGAAAACGGATGGCGACGTGGAACAGGCCGGTGCGGCCGGCGGGGGGCGGCGAGCCGCCGCGGCTCTCCCAGGTGTTGAGCCCGATGTGATGGTGATAGCCGCCGGCCGACACGAAGGCGGCTTGCGGGCCGAAGCGCGACGTCAGCTCGAAGCCGAGCACCCCGCAGTAGAACTCCAGCGACCGGTCGAGGTCGGACACCTTGAGATGGGCGTGCCCGATGTCGGTGCCGGCGGGGATCGTGTAGGGGGGGAGCGCGCTCACCCGAGCTCTCGCTCCGCCAACTCGGTGCCGAGGACGCGGGCGCGGATCTTGGCGAAGGCCGTGTCGCGGGCCGTCGAGAGGTCGTCGCCGAAGGGGGAGAAGCCGCAGTCGTCGGTGGTGCCGAGCCGCTCAGGCGCGATGAACTCGGCGGCTTCGAGGACGCGGTCGCGGATCTCTTCCGGCGACTCCACCCGCGGATCGATCGGGTCGACGACGCCGACGAAGATCCGCTGCTCCGGCCGCGAGTGCTCGCGGATGATGCCGAGCACCCGCCGGCGGTCGGGCTCGCTGGCCAGTTGGAGATAGAAGTTCCCGGCGTCGAGCGAGAAGAGGTCGGGCAGCAGGTCGGCATAGTCGACGTCGGCGCTGTGCGTCGAGTCCTGGTCACCCCCCGGGCAGGTGTGGACGCCGATGCGCCGCCGCTCTTCCGGCGTGAAGCGGCCCAGCACCTGGTTGTTGAGGTCGACGAACTGCCGCAGCAGCCCGCGGGAAGGGTCGAGCTTCACGGCGAGCCGCCCTTCGGTGAAGTCGATCTGAACGTTGTGGGCTCCCTGCTCGAAACAGCCGCGGATGTCCGCTTCCGCCTCGTCGACGAGGTCGGCGAGGAACTGCTCGCGGGGGTAGCCGTCGATGCCGACCTGCGGATAGAGCAGGCTCAACGCCGAGGCCGAGATCACCGCCTGCTTCAAGGGGAGCCGCGTGTGGCTCTTCGCCGCCGCGAGATAGCTCGCGGCGTGGGTGCGGTAGCGGAAGGGGCCCGAGGCCAGCCGCGGCAACTGTCGCACGTGGCCGTCCGCGAAGGGGATCGGAACGCCGTCCGGCGCCAGGTTGTCGCTGCCGTGAACGGGATAGGTCGCGAAGCTCGGCTTGGTCTGCTCGCCGTCGGTGATCACCGGCGAGCCGGTCTCCTCGAAGCGGCGCAGCGTATCGACGAGGGCCTGGGCATAGAGGTCGTCGACCTCCCGCTGAGCGATGCGGCCGGCCTGGAGCTCCTGGACGGCGCGGATCAGCTCGGGGGGCCGGGGGATGCTGCCGATGGGTTCGGTGGGGATTCGCATGGGCCGCAAGTATACGACGCGCCCCCGGCGGCTGAGGGGGCCGGTGGGGGCGCTCGCTGCCGCACAGCCCGTTCAGAGCGGGCGGTTCCCCAGCCGGTAGCTGTTGACGCGGATGAACCACCCGGCCTCCGCGTCGTACCAGGGCCAGGGGAAACCCTGGCTCACGTACCGGTCCTGGATCGTCGCGATGTAGGTGTCCACCCGTCCAGTGTCGCCCATCAGTGCCGCGGCGTCTGAAACCAGGACCCACGGGAAGCTGTCGGGGATGCCGAGCGTCGGCCAGTTCGGGAACGCGGTGTTGAACTGCGAGTAGAGGCCGGCGGCGCGGCTTCCCGCCGGATCGATCACGCCGAACAGGACGGGGAAGAGCTGGCTGGTGGCGTCCGGGTACCAGGTGCTCCAGTTGGCCGCCGGCGCTCCCGCGTAGGGGAAGTAGCTGTTGGCCGACGGGTTCCAGAGCATGGACTCGATCCCCTGGAGGACCGCGGCGGCGCGGGCGCTGTAGTAGGACGCCTTGGCCGGCTCGTTGAAGGCGGTCTGATAGAGGCTCGCGAGGTCGCTCAAGCCCCGGTAGACCTCGCAATTGTCCATCAGGTATTTGATCTGGTAGTCCGGCTTGGCCCAGGTGAGCCCGTCGGACTGCTGGGTCTGGACGATCACGCCGCCGATGACGTCGAGCTGGTAGTCGAGGGTACTGACATAGGCCTGCGCGTTGGCGTCGCCGGTCTGGTAGTAGGCCCGGGCGAGCGAGAGGAAGGTGGCGGCATAGGAGTCGGTCGAATCCGCGTTTCCGGTGGAGGTTTCGGTGCCGTTCGCGGCCACGTCGTAGTCGTAGACCGTGCCGTAGATCCCCCACTTGTCGGGCCAGTTCAGATGGTTGAGGTACCACTCCATCCACGCCTGGACATTGGGAAGGTAGGCGGGCGTCCGGGTCAGGCCGAGAGCGGCGAGGTTGCTCCAGTAGGGCACGATCTTCGCCGTTCCGTAGAGGATCGCACCGTCGCCAGCGGTCGAGCTGTTCGCGATCCACGCCGCCGTCGCGTCCATGTTGCTCTGATAGGCGCTGGCGGCCGTGACGTGCAGGGTCATCGTCTGCGAGCCGAAGGCGCCCGTCGAGTCCCAGGCGCGGACGACCACTGTGCGGTCGCCGGTGCTCAGGGCGACGGTCTGATCGATCGCGCTGGTCGGCCCCGAGGTGCCGTAGGCGTCGTTGCTGTCGACGTAGATGTGCCAGCCGGTGACCTGGGCGCCGGGGCTGCTGGTGGTGGCCGAGGCCGTGATGCGCACGGGGGAGGTGAGGGTCGAGCTGTCGGCCGGGGTGCCGACGGTGACCGTCACGGTGCCGAGGGCCGCGGAGGCGGAGAGCGATCCGGCGGCGAGGAGAAGGAGGAATCGTGTGCGGAGCTTCATGGTGAGCTTCTCCCGGTTCGAGCTGGTTGGCAAAGAGCGTGGGGGCCCGGGCTTCCTCGGGGAGCCGCCGCCGGGCCGGAAGGCGGCAGGCAATATTCTTATTTATGCATGAGTAGTGCCGAGAGGGCCCGTTGTACCATCCAGGTATGGAGCCGATCGCCGCCCGGATCGAGACGATTGCCGCGCTGGCGCGCCGGCACGGCGTGCCCGCGTATCTCGTAGGGGGCTTCGTGCGCGACCTCCTGCTAGACCGCGAGACCCGGGACCTCGACGTGGTCGTCGAGGGGGACGGCATCGAGTTCGCCGCCCGGCTCGCCGAGGCTTTCGGCGGCCGGGTGCGCGCCCATCCCGCCTTCCTGACGGCGGTGGTCGAAGGCCCGGAGGGGCTCTACGTCGATATCGTCACCGCTCGCAGCGAGGCCTACCGCGCCCCCGCCGCGCTCCCCGAGGTGCGGGCCGCGACGCTCCGCGAGGACCTCTTCCGGCGCGACTTCACGGTCAACACATTGGCGATCGCCCTGGGGGCGGAGACCGAGGGGGAGCTGATCGATCTCTTCGACGGCCGCCGCGACCTGGAGGCGAAGACGCTGCGCGTGCTGCACGACCGATCGTTCGTCGAGGATCCCACGCGCATCCTGCGCGGCGTGCGCCTCGGGCTCCGGCTCGGCTTCGCCATCGCGCCCGAAACCCTGGACCTCGCGCGGGCGGCGGTCGCCGAGGGGATCTTCGATCACCTTTCCGGCTCGCGCCTGCGCGACGAGCTGACCTTGCTGCTCGACGATCCGGCGCTCGCTCTGAACGGGATCGAGCGTCTGGCGGAGTTGGGCGTGCTGCGCGCCGTCGATCCCCGGCTGGAGCTGGACGGCGCCGCGCGCGATCGGCTCCGCGCGGCCCACGCCGCTCACGAGGAGCTCGCCGGGATCGTGGGGCCGCCGGTCGCACTCTGGCGCCTGCTCCTGATGGCCCTGGTGGAGGAT
>DASWQX010000915.1:0-6149 GCA_036403495.1 Thermoanaerobaculia bacterium | reverse complement strand
CCAGCGCTTCTCCTCAATCGATCGGCGCTTCGATCAGGTCGACCAGCGCTTCGATCAGGTCGACCAGCGCTTCGATGGGGTCGACCAACGCTTCGATCAAGTAGACCGGCGCATCGACAAGCTCGAGGAGGAAATCCGTGGAGCCTATGTACTGATCGAAGCTCTGCAGAGCGAGGTCCGCCTCGTGGCCGCCGACGGTATCCTCAACGTCACCGAACAGCTGAACCGGCACCGTGAGGATGTGGCGCGAAAGATCGGGGAAATCGAGGCCCTCAACAAACTCGTCTTCGAAGAGTTTCGCCGTTCCCACAAGACGCTTGCATCCCGTGTGTCCCAGCTCGAAGCGACCGGCTAGCCAGTCGCTCGTAGTGCCGGAAAGAGCGTCTCCGGCCCCTCCCCCTCCACCCTCGCCGCCAGCCACTTGCCCGTCGCGAAGCCGAGCGACATGCCGTGGCCGTTGAAGCCGGCGGCGTAGATCGCTCCGGGGACCTCGGGCACCTCTCCCGTACGAGGCAGACCGTCCGCGGTGAAGGCCATGATCCCCGCCCAGCGATGGCGGACGGGGCGGTCGGCGAGACGCGGAAACGCTGCGTGGAGGAATCCCTCCAGCGCTCCCTGAATCCTGGCGGTCGGCGTCTCCTCGAAGCCCACCTCGGTGTCCCTCGCCAGCCGGCGGCAGCCGCCGAGGACGAGGGTGCCGTCGGGGAGTTGGCGGAAATACTCGTAGCCGTCGTTCACGTACCAGACTCCCTGGAGGTCCCTGGCCCCCGGGGCCGTCGCCAGCATCTGGCCGCGGACGGGGCGGATCGCGCCATGGAGATGGGGGATCAGCGCCGGAGCGTAGGCGTTGAGCGCCAGGACCACCCGCTCCGCGAGGAGATGGCCGCCGTCGGTGACGATCCGGATGCGCTCCCCTTCCGGCTCCAGGCGGCGGACGCAGACGCCGGTGCGCACCTCCCCTCCGGCCTGCGCGACGAGGCGGGCGATCCCCCGGCAGAGGCGAGCGGGATCGAGGCCCCCGTCGCGCGGCTGAAAGAGGGCGCCGCCCAGACGATCGCAGCCGCTCGCCCGGCGCGTCTCCGTGGCCTCGCGCCACTGGAGCTCGACGCCGAGCGCCACCAGCCGCTCGCCGCTCTCGCGCAGCTCCAGTTCCTGCTCGGAGTGATCGGCCAGGGCGGCGATCCATCCGCCCTCGGGGAGGAACTCGCAGTCGACCCTGCCGGAGTCGAGCAGCTCCCCGCGCAGCAGCTCCCGGTTTTCGCTCGACAGTTGCCAGAGCCGGAGGGCCGCCACCTCGCCAATCGCCCGGACCAGCCGGGTGTAGGGCTCGGCCGTGCCGGTCATCAGGTAGCCGGCGTTGCGGCCGGAGGCGTGCGAGGCGATGCCGTCCGCGTCGAGCACCAGCGGCCGCCGGCCGGCGCGGGTCAGCCAGTAGGCCGTCGAGAGGCCGACGATGCCGGCGCCGACGACGACGGTCCCGACCGCCTCGGGGGCACCGCCCCGCGACAGCCAGAGCGAGGGCGCGCTAGCCAACCAGGACGCTCCCGCCGTTGACGTTGAGGATCTCGCCGGTGATGTGGCGCGCCAGGGGAGAGGCGAGGAAGAGCACGGCGCCGGCGACGTCCTCGGGAGTGGCGATGCGGCGGAGCGGAATCGCGGCGAGAGCCGCTTCGCGCCGCTCCCCCGCCAGGGCGTCGGAGGTCATGTCCGTATCCACCCAGCCGGGAGCCACGGCATTGACCCGGATCCCGGGAGCCAGCTCGGAGGACCACGACTTGGTGGCGGAGATCAGCGCCCCCTTGCTCGCCGCGTAGGCGCTGTAGAAGGCCTCGCCGCGCTGGCCGGCGGTGGAGCTGATGTTGAGGATCGAGGCGTCCTCCGAATCCGCGAGCAGCGGGATGGCGCAGCGGGCGCAGAGGAAGGGGCCGACGATGTTGACCGCGAGCGTCGCCTGCAGCCGCTCGGGCTGGAGGTCGGCGAGCGGATCGTGGACCCAGACGCCGGCGTTGTTGACCAGGCAGTCGAGCCCGCCCCAGCGCTCCTCGGCGGCGTCGAAGAGCTTGCAGACCTGATCGTTGTCGGTGACGTCGCAGCGGAAGGCCCCATGCGGCGCGTCCGAGATCGCCCGCAGCTCGCGCAGCACCGCGAGGGCCTTCTGGTCGCTCGCCATGTACTGAATGAAGACCGCGGCGCCGGCCCGCGCGAACAGCCGGCAGCAGGCGGCGCCGATGCCGCGGCTCCCCCCGGTGACGACGACCCGGCGCCCGGTCAGGTCGATCAAGCGGCGGCCTCGACCACCATCGCGATCCCCTGGCCGCCCCCGATGCACGCCGAGGCGACCCCCCGGCCCCCCCCGCGCCGGTTGAGCTCCTTGAGCAGGGTGATCAGCAGGCGGGTGCCGGTGGCGCCCAGCGGATGCCCGAGGGCGATGGCACCGCCGTTGACGTTGAGCTTATCGACGTCGAGGTCGAGGTCCTTGACCACCGCCAGGATCTGCCCGGCGAAGGCCTCGTTGATCTCGAAGAGGTCGACATCGCCGAGCCCCATGCCGAGCTTGGCCAACGCCGCCCGGATCGCCGGCGCCGGGCCGATGCCCATGCGCGAGGGATCGACCCCCACCACCGACCAGGAGAGGATGCGGCCGAGCGGCTTCCACCCCTTTTCCTGGGCCTTCTGAGCGGTCGACAGGATCATCATCGCCGCGCCGTCCACGATGCCGGAGGCGTTGCCGGCGGTGACGAAGCCGTCTTTGTCGAACGCTGTCGGCAGTCCCACGAGGTCGTCCATGGTGGTCTCCGGGCGCAGGTGGTCGTCCCGGTCGATCAGCTTCGCCCGCTTCCCCTTCCCCACCTCGACCGGCACGACCTCCTCCGCCATCTTCCCGGAAGCCCACGCCGCGCCCGCCCGCTGCTGGGAGCGGATGGCGAACTGGTCCTGCTCCTCGCGGCTGATGTTGTAGTCGCGGGCCAGGTTGTTGCTGGTCTGCGCCATGTAGCAGCCGCAGTAGCTGTCCATCAGCGAGATCATCAGGAGGTCCTGGAGCTGGCCCTGGCCGAGCTTGAAGCCGCGCCGGGCGCCGTAGATGACGTGCGGCGCCTGCGACATGTTCTCCATGCCGCCGACCAGGCAGGTGGTGGCGTCGCCGGTGAGGATCGCCTGGGCGCCCGAGATGACCGACTGGACGCCGGAACCGCAGAGGCGGTTGACGGTGAGCGCCGGCACCTCCTTCGCCACGCCGGCCTTGAGCGCCACGTGGCGCGCGCCGTAGATAGCGTCGGGCGAGGTCTGGAGAGCGTTGCCGACGACGGTATGGTCGATCTCCTGAGGATCGATGCCTGTCTTCGCGAACAGGGCGCGCGCCGCGTGCGCCCCGAGGTCGATCGCGGAGATATCGGCGAAGGAGCCGTTGTAGTCGGCCATCGGGGTGCGCACCCCGTCGACCAGCACGAGATCATGATTATTTTGAATTGGACTCATCAGCGGAAGCCCTCCCAGAGAATTTTCGAGCCGGCGCGGACGCCACCGAATGGAAGCGCCGGTACCAGCGGTTCATGTCCATCAACGGATCGAGCCGGGAGCCGAGGAGGACGAAGATCCTCCCGCGGTCCGGGTCGATCCAGAAGCTGTTGCCTGCAAAACCGGTGTGACCGAAGGCGGCGGGCGAGAGCGACCGCCCCGCGCTGCCGCGGAGCGTCCGCCGCCACCAGCCGAGGGCGAAGCGGCCACCGCCGCCGCGGGCCGCGGCCACGCCCTCCGGGTGCAACAAGCGCCCCGGCCTCAGCCATTCCGCGCCCAGCCGCCAGAGGTCGCGCGCGCCGCCGAACAGGCCGGCGTGGCCGCAGACCTCGCCGAGTCCCGCCAGGAAGCGGCAGTGGCCGTCCTGCGGGCGCCCCAGCGGCGGCGGTCCGAGGTCGGGCACGATGAAACCCCGCTTCGCCGCCAGCCTCACCTCCTGACTGGTGCCCATCCGGGATTCGGCCAGATCCTCGCGCTCCCCCGGCGCCGCCTCCACCCCGTCCAGACCCAGGGGATCGAGGACGCGGGCACGGAGCAGCGCCGCCAGCGGCGTCCCGGCGATCTGCTCGGCGGTCCGGCCCCAGAGGATAAACCCAAGATCGCTGTAGGTGCCCATCCGGGCGCCGAGAAGGTCGCCGTCCCGCCCTCCTTCTACGATCAGCCCGACGGCTTCGTCCAAGGACCCGCAACGATGATAGAGCGGCGTCCACGCCGCCAGTCCCGAGCGGTGGCGGAGGAGATCGGAGAGGGGGTGCCGGGCCAGCCGCGGATGCGCCCGCGGCCAGAGGTCGCCGATCCTCGTCGCCAGCGGCAGGACGCCCGCGGCGTCGAGGACGAGAGCGAGCGTCGCCATGAACGGCTTGGTCACCGAGGCATAGTCGAAGCGGGTCGCGAGGTTTGCCGGAATGCCTTCGCGCGCCTCTCCTGCGGCCTCCTCGCTCTCGATCTCGTCTCGCGTCCCCACCAGGGCCACGGCGGCGGACATCACTCCGCGGCTCATCAGCTCGTCCAGGAAAGGGCGGACCCTCATTAGACGTAGTTGGCCGGATCGCCCGTCTGGAAGACCACGACCCGTTCGCCTGGCGAGAACGCTCCGGAGGCCTCCAGATCCTCCACCGCGGCGAGCGCGGCGGCGCCCTCGGGGCCGATCCGCACCCCTTCGTGGGCGGCGACCCAGGAGGTGATGGAGCCGAGCCGCGATTCATCCACCGCGATGGCGCTGCCGCCGGTCTCGTAGAGGGCCTTGAGGACAATGAAGTCGCCGAGCGCCCGCGGCACCCGCAGACCCCAGACGCGCGTGTCGGGGTTCTCCCAGGGCGGAGCGGAGTCCAGCCCCGCCTCCCAGGCGCGCACGATCGGCGCGCAGCCGGCGGCCTGGACGGCCACGAAGCGCGGCCGCTTCGAGCCGATCAGCCCCAGTTGCTCCAGCTCGGCGAACGCCTTGCGCATGCCGACGATCCCGGTGCCGCCGCCCAGAGGGTAGACGATCCAGTCCGGCAGCTCCCAATCGAACTGCTCGGCGAGCTCCAGACCCATCGTCTTCTTCCCCTCCGCCCGGTAGGGCTCGCGCAGCGTCGAGAGGGTCCAGAAGCGCTCCGCCCCCGGCTCCAGAAGCTTGGCGGCCTCCACCAGGGTGCCGGGGCCGGAGAGCACCTCGGCGCCGTACTCCGCGCAGCGCTCGAAGACCGTGCGCGGCGTGTCGGCCGGGAGCGCCACGCGCGCCGGCAGACCCGCCGCCGCCGCGTAGGCGGTGAGCGCCAGCGCGGCGTTGCCGGCGCTGGCGAGCTGCACCCCCGGCGCCCCCAGCTCGCGGGCGCGGTTGATGGCGAGCGACAGGCCGCGCGCCTTGAACGAGCCCGTCGGATTGCCCGACTCGTCCTTGAGCCAGACGTCCACCCCCTCCGGCGCGAAGCGGCGCAGCCGCACCAGCGGCGTCGCTCCCTCGCCAAGGTCCACCCGGCCGGCGAAGTCGGCGATCGGCAGCAGCTCGCGGTAGCGCCAGAGGGTCCACGGCCGGCCGGGAAGGGCCCGCTTCAGAGCCGCGCCCTTGTCGGGATTCAGGTCGTACTCGACCAGCCAGGGCGCGCCGGCCGGCGAGAGGAAGGCGGGCTCGTCGAGGGGCGCGGTGACGCCGGTCTTCGAGCAGACCAGCCGCCGGGCCCAGCGGTCGTCGGCGTTCGTCGCCATCACTTCATGATCCTGGTCTGTTTGGTTCTTTCCAGCGGCTCGTCCGTGCGCCTGCGCACCACCAGGCGCACCGGCACGCCAGCGAGGTCGAGCGACTCGCGCAGGCGGTTCTCCAGGTAGCGCCGGTAGTGGTGGTTCCGCGGCAGCGCGCGGTTGGCGAACAGCATGAAGGTCGGCGGTTTCGCCGACACCTGGGTGGCGTAGTAGAGCCGCCAGGCGGTGCCGCCGAACGACGGCGGCGAGACCTTCTTGGTGAATTCCTCGAAGAGGCGGTTGAGCTGACCGGTGCCGAGCTTGAGGTGGTAGGCGGCGAGGGTCTTGTCGATCGGCCCCCAGAGCTTCTCGACGCCGCGGCCGCTGAGCGCCGAGACGTTGACCCGCCCCGGCGTCGCCAGCAGCTCATCGAGCCGCTCGAAGGAGAGCTCGAGCTTCTCCCGCGACTCGTC
>DASWQX010000914.1:0-3221 GCA_036403495.1 Thermoanaerobaculia bacterium | reverse complement strand
CGGTTTGGGATACCCTGATTTTAGATTTTGGATTTTGGATTGAGGACGGGGATCGGTGGGGGCTGTCCCTCGCGGTGGGGCAGCCAGGATTCCCAGGCTTCGACCTGTTTGAGCAGATCCTCGATGTCGAGTCCCAGTGCTTCCGGCAGGTAGGGCTCCAGGCGCCGGCGGGCTTTGGCGAGGGTGCGGCGGGGGCCTTCGACGCGGTGGAGATCCAGGAATTGGTGCAGGGCGGCGGCGGTCTGGATCAGCCCCTGAAAGAGTTCCCTCGGCTCCGGCGTGGTCGAGCGCCAGATCTCTTCCCACGCCTCGTGGGCTTCGAAGAACCGGCCCTGATTGAACAGCTCGATCCCCGCTTGCAACAGCCGCTCGCGCTCGTCAGTGGAGAGATCTGGATGCAGGACCCTCATCGGTCCCAATTCTTACCCGCTGTTCAATCCAAAATCCAAAATCTAAAATCCAACCTCCGCCTTCTGCTCCGGCTCGGCCAGCGAAGCCACCAGATCCGCCGGCAGGCTCAACCCCGGATGGACTTGCCGGCAGAGCTCGCGCAGGCGGCGCAGCTCGACCTCGGGCAACTGGCGGAAGGCCTCGACGACCGCCGGATCGAACTGCTGGCCGGCCACCCGCACCAGCTCGGTCACGGCGGCCTGGTGCGAGCGCGCCCGCCGGTACGGGCGGTCGGAGGTGATCGCGTCGTAGGTGTCGACCACGGCGAAGATGCGGGCGCTTAAGGGGACGGCTTCGCCGGCGATGCCGCGCGGATAGCCCTGGCCGTCCCACCGCTCGTGGTGGCTGTAGATGACCTCGAGCGCCGCCGGCTGCAGGAAGCTGACCTCGGCCAGCATGTCGAACCCCCAGGTCGGGTGCTGCCGCATGATGTGCCACTCCTCGTCGGTGAGCGGTCCCATCTTGCGCAGGATCTCGTCCGGCACCACCATCTTGCCGACGTCATGGAGGAGCGCCCCCCATTCGATCGCCTTCAGCGGCTCGCCGTGGAGGCCCATCGCCTTGGCGAGGGCGACGGCGTAGAGGGCGACGCGGAAGGAGTGGCCGGTCGTCTCGTGATCGCGGGCGTCCGCCGCCGTCACCACCGCGCCCACCGCCTCGACGTAGGAGCGCTCGCGGGCGCGCCGCGACTCCTCCAGCGAGGCCGCCAGCCCGCGGAACGTCTCTTCGATGAGCTGGACCTCGCCGCCGCCGCCGGCCGTGGGGAAGTCGCTCTGGAGCTGCCCCGCCCGCGCCATGCTGGACATCGTCTCGGAGAGCCGCCGCAGGGGGAACGTGATGCGCTTGACGATCCAGAACGCGGCGCCCGCCGCGAGGATACCGGCCGAAAGGCCGATGAACAGCAGGTTCCAGCCGATCTGACGGGCGAGCTGCGGGTCGTCCGCGACGCTGACGAGGCGGGCCACCAGCAGCAGGGCGATCCCGAAGACCGCCGCCGCCACCGCTCCCACCAGCCAGAGGGATTTGGTGCGCAGACTCAAATCGAACGACTCCATTCTTCGATGGCCGGCAGGCGCCGGCTTCAAATTCATGGGGGAGCGCGACGCCGGGGGTTCCTCCGATGGCAGGGATTCCCTTCCGTGCAGCTCCGTTTCTTCGCGCTCCTGAGTAATTGCGCGCAGTATACGCCAGCCTCGGCCCGTTGGCGAGCCCTGGCGCGCCGGCTCGGCGCCGAAATCCGGTGCGAACAGGAAGGGACCTCCCGCGGGGAACACCCTTTCGGGGGCAGCGGTGGTCGCTCCGGCGGCGGTTCCGGTTCTGGAGGGGCTCATGTAGAAAAGAAGGTGCTTCCAGTGGAGATTTTCGAGCCTTTGTGGGGGTGACGATCCATCGACGGCCTCCATCTGCTGCCGTATGTCCCCGCTCGCCTCCAGAAGGTTTCGCCGGCGAGGCGATCAGAGCAGCCGCGCCACCCACAGGCCCACGAAGTAGCCCACGGCGGCGACGCCGACGCCGACCACGAACATGTCCATGCCGGAACGGAAAACGCCGCGGCCGGTGAACACCGAGCGCGCCGCTCCCACCAGGAAGTGGGAGAGCATGGCGAGGGTGAAGGAGAGGGAGATCGCCGCCGTGCCGTGCAGGAAGAAGAAGGGGAGCACCGGGATCAGGGCGCCGAAGGCGGTGGCGAGGCCGGTCGTCCACCCCTCGCGCAGCGGCGAGGTGTCCTGGCCGCCGATCTTGAGCTCCTCGCGCACCTGCTCCTCGAGCATCCGCGCGGGGTCGGCCATCACCTCGGTCGCGAGCTCGCAGGCGGCGTTCTTGTCCATCCCCTTGAGCTCGTAGATCAGCGCCAGCTCGTCGCGCTCGACCTCGGGCATCAGCTCGATTTCGGCGCGCTCCATGGCGATCTCGTGGGTGTAGACCTCCTGCTCGCTCTTGGCGGCGAGGAAGCCGCTCGCCCCCATCGACAGCGCGTCGGCGATCAGCCCGGCGACGCCCGCCACCACCACCGCCTGGTGCTGGGTGGCCACGGTGGCGCCGATCACCCCGGCCACCAGGCCGAAGTTGGCGGTCAGGCCGTCGTTGAAGCCATAGACTACGTTGCGCAGGAAACCCCCGGCCTCGATGCGGTGCCAGGGCTCGGTGCCGCGGCCGCTGATGTCGCCCAGGGTGGTGGCGTGCTCGGCGGACTCCCGCGCCAGCAGCAGCGCCTCGCTCTGCCCCGCCGTCCCCGCCGGGGTGGCGCGGTGCATCTGGAGATAGGCGCGCACCTCCCGCCCCTCCTCGGCGAGCAGCAGCGGCAGCAGCGCGCGAGGGCCGAGAGTGCGGCCGATCAGGGATAGCGCCCGCGCCCGCAGACCCGGGCGGAACGGTCCCGGCCGGCGTCCGTGCGCCGCCAGCAGGTCCCCCCAGATCTTGGTGTGGCGGTCCTCGACATGGGCGAGACGGCTGTAGAGGTCGCGCTTGCGCGGGTCCTTCTCCGCCGTGCTGAGGAATTTATAGAGATATGCCGCCTCCGCCTCGTCCTGCCAGTGGTGCGCGAAGGCGTCGAGGTCGGGGAGGGAGAGCGCTTCGGGCGGTGCCGTGGGGGACGTCAAATCCATTCTCGATCCTCGCGGGAAAGGCTCATACTAGTGCATGCCTCGCAAAGACGATGCCGCCGATTTTCTCGCCGCACGCGACTTCCTGATCGCTCACCGGGACGACTACGCCGCGGCCTGCGCCGGCTTCCGCTGGCCCCAGCTCGACCGCTTCAACTGGGCCCTCGA
>DASWQX010000913.1:0-4750 GCA_036403495.1 Thermoanaerobaculia bacterium | reverse complement strand
CCGTCTCGCCGACCATCTCGGCGAGCGTGCCGCTGAACTCATGACGCAGCACGTCCATCTGGAAGAAGCGGTCGCGGGCATGCGCCCGTCCCAGCGCGTAGAGCACGTCGCGGTCGGTCGACCCGAAGATGTGCGGAATGTCGAGGGAATCCCGGAGCGAGCGGACGGTCGCGATCACGCCGGCCTTCTCCGCGGGAGGCTCGGCGGCGGCAGCGATCGGCGGTAGAGCGGCGAAGGCCAGGAGGGCGGCGAGCTGTCGAACCAGGGGTCTCCTCACGGGCTACTCCTTTCAGCAGAACCGCCTTAAGGATACCCGATGGGAGGGGGGTTTCGCCCTCCAGGTTTCCTCCCCTTCTGGACAGGTTCACCGCGGAAACCGCGTCGGCGGTCCGTCTTATCTCCTGTCACAAGGGTGGGCAGCGGGGTCGGCGGCGGCCCGGAGGAGAGCGGAGATGGTAGTCTCTGGTTACGGGTTCTCGGACATCGGTGGCCTTCGCGCGACGGTCGCCTCGGAGACGGGGTGGACGGGTCCGAGCGATCCTCAAACCATGCTGAAACTCGGGCGTTGGGCGGCCCTGGCGGTGGTGACCCTGGGAGCCGCGCATTTCCTGATCACCGTCGATCACGATCGCCGGGGCGAAGCCGCGGACGCGTCCCCCTATACCCAGTCGCTTGCCAGTCTTGCCGCTGAGGATCTCCAGAGTCGTGCTCTCGAGCCCCGGGTCACCGGCGGATTCCACTACGCGCCCTACCGATCCGGCTGCAAGGCTCCAGGGAGCCGCCACTATAAAGCCGTTTCCGAGGTGGCGAGCGGAAACTTGACGGATCGCCTTGGCGCGGCGGCGGTCGTCGATCTCCTCGATTGCAAGCCGGGAAAGGCGATTGAGCTGCTGCATGAAGCCCTGGCCGCCCGCCCGAAAGACCCACGTCTGCTCTCCGATCTGGCTGCTGCGTACCTGCAACGAGGAGAGCTGGAGAACGCGCCCTATGACCTCATTCAGGCCCTCACGGCGGCCGATCGTGCCCTGAGGCTTACCTCCTTCTTCCCGGAAGCGCGGTTCAACCAAGCCCTGGCTCTCACCCATCTCGGTCTCGCCCCGGAAGCGGAGAAGGCTTGGCAGTCCTATCTCGGTCAGGACAAGGGCTCGGAATGGAGACGGGAGGCTTCCGCCCACCTCCAGGAACTCGAAGCTCCTCGGGAAGCGGACCGCTGGAAGGAGGACCGCGACCATCTCGACCAAGCCGTGCTTCGGGGCGACTCCGGGGAGGTCCGGCGGCTCGTGGCCGCCTACCACCAAGCCGCTCGCCTCTACGTGGAGGACCAGTTGCTCGGCGACTGGGCGGCCGGCCGCCTGCAAGGCCGGGAGGCGGCGAGCGCCCGATCCCTGGCGATCGCCCGCGCCATAGCCGAAGCCCTGGGCTATCCCATGCTGCGGGCTGAGGTGAGCGCCGTCGAGGAGGCCGTGAAGTCGCCGGGCGGCCCGCGACTGGCCGCCCTGACCCGCGGGCACGCGGCCTATGCGAGAGCGCGGGAACTGCACGAGCAGCAGAAATACCCGCAAGCCGAGCCGCTCTTCCAGAAGGCTGCGGCTCAGCTTGAGAAAGCGCAGAGCCCCTTTGCGGCTTGGCCGGCCTTCTATCTCGCCGTCATCGCCCATCATCACGCCGGCCAGCCGAAAGCCATCCGTATGCTGGTGGATTTGCGCCGGCGCTTCGCAGCATGGGACTACCCGGTCTTCCTCGGGTATGTCGATTGGATGATCGGGCAGGCGCGCGGCCAGCAGGGGCCCCTCGCCGCTGCTCTGAGCGCCACGGAAGCTGCTCGCAAGGAACTGGAGAGGGCCGGCGAAGTGGAAAACCGCGCGGCCATGGATAGCGTTCTGGGCCAGATCTATACCGAGCTCGGAGATTTCGAGCGGGCTTGGCGGCACCACTTCGCAGCCCTCCAGGTGCTGCGGAGGCTCTACAAGCCGCGGCGGACCGAGAACATTCTCTCAGGAGCGATCACTGCACTCCGCAAGAGAGGAGACCTCAGCCCCGCCCTCTATTTTCAGGGAGCCCTCGTCGACGAAGCGCTCCTTACCAATAATCCCATCGGCGTCACTATCGCGCTGAGGGATCGGGCGGCTCTCCTCCATGAGCTCGGCGGTACCGCCGAGGCCCTCCTCGATCTCGACAAGGTTGGGCAAGCTCTCCAGCGGATTGGAGACGCCCGACTACGGCAAAGCATTGAGGTCGACACGCTGCTGGGGGAAGGACGGATCCTGCGCGAGATCGGCAGTGCCGACGCGGCCTTGCGGGTGCTGGATCAGGCGCACAGGCTCTCCCTTGAGGAAGGCAACCGGCACCGACTGGTCGAGATTTACCAAGAGCGAGCGGAGACATGGCTGACCCTGGGCCGGGAGCACGAAGCTGAAGCCGACCAGGAAGCCGGGCTCACCGAGTTGGAGCGGCAGCGGCGCACGCTCGGGGACGGCAAGCTCCGCGTCTTCTTCGCCGATCAGGGCCGGTCCCTGCTCGAAGAGCGAGTCGCCCTGCAACTCCGCCGGAATGAGAGTGCCGAGGCGACTCTCGATACGGCGGAACGGCTGCGGGCGCGGGCGCTGCTCGATTCCATCGCTGGACCGGGGCCGGCCGGCTGGCCGGAGCCCCGCCCCGCTGGCGATATCGTCGCCGGCCTGCCCCTGGGCACCGCCTTGGTCGAGTACCTCTGGGTCCGGGATAACCTGCTCGCCTGGGTGATCACTCACAATGGCGTTGATCTCGTGGACCTCGGACCGGGACGGCGTCGGATCGAGAGTTTGGCGGAACGCTTCCAGGACGCCCTGAAAAATGGCCGTGAGGCTGGATCCGACGCCCGGGATTTGCACCGCATCCTGATTTCCCCTCTGGAGGCGCAGCTCGATGGAGCCTCCACGCTGGTCGTCATTCCTGATGGAACGCTCTGTCGATTGCCCTTCGCGGCCCTACAGGACGAAACCACCGGCCGCTTTCTGATCGAGGACCACGCCCTGGCTTCAGCACCCAGCGCCGGAATCTACATGGCCCTGGCCGAGCGCTATCGCGAGCGGAGCCACTCGGCTCCGGCCTCGATCCTGCTGCTTGGCGAACCCAGAATCGATCAGAGCCTCTTTCCGACCTTGACGTCCCTTCCTGCCGTTGCAAAGGAGATCGCGGCTCTCCGGCGTTTGTACGATCGGCCGCTCGTGCTGACCGGTTCAGGGGCCACGGCCGAGCGCTTCCTCGACGCCCTGCCGGAGGAGGACATCCTTCACTATGCCGGTCACACCGTGACCTCGCAGGGAGCGGACGCTCCGAGCCTGCTCCTCACCAGCTCCGCCGCAACCCAAAGCACGGGGGGCTTACTCTCAGCCGCCGGAATCCAATGCCCGCGTCCGCTGCGGACCCGCGTGGCCGTCCTCGCCGGCTGCCGCACGGCCGAAGGCCGCCTCTCCCAGAACGAGGGGACGCTGGGACTGTCTCGCGCCTTCATCGCGGCGGGAGTTCCGGTTGTGATCGCCAGCCACTGGGATACGAACGATGAGCCATCCTCCCGTCTTCTGCTCCTTTTCCATGAGTCGCTGCGAGCCGGCGTGGACCCTCTGACCGCGCTGCGCCAAGCCCAACTCGATCTCCTGCGAGGCCCCGACCGTAGCCTCGCCGCTCCCCACGCCTGGGCCGCCTTCCAGGTGACCGGCGGCGCCTTCGTGCCCGCCAACGATCTCTCGCCACCCCCAGCGGCCTCCCCGCAAAGCCGCTGAGCCTCGGGCCGCAGGCCCGGAATGAGGATTTCTTTCCTGAAAGGAGGATGTTGTGTATCAATTTCGACGTCTTACGATTACCGGTGTGTGCCTGTTGACCGCGTTCCTGATGTTTGTGGCTCCGAGCACAGCGAAGAAGCGGGCTCGGCCTCCTGTTGCCGCCTCCAGCGCTGCTTCCAGTGAGTACACACTGCGGATTGTCTTCGACGGGTTGGCTGCGGTTTGGGCCCCCAACGCTGATCCAAACCCTGGTGAGGTACTGTTTATTATGGGGCCTCTGCATCCAGATCAACTCATCATAGGGAGCAAGATGCCGACGCACCAAACTCATCTCTTGGTTCAAAGTATTCCTGACTCGAGCGGCAATGATAAGATTACGACTTCAGGTAAGCGCAAGCTCTCGCAACCGATGGCCTTCGGCCACGGCAACATCTCTCTTCCGGGCCTCTGGCGACAAGCGATTCTCAATGGAGAAGATCTGACGGTAAATGTGGCAGATGCTTCAGTTCCGCTTCAGGTCGGTGATTTAAGCACGGTCCTTAACCTTCCGCGAGAACTGGGCAAAATTCCTAGAGGGACCGTCAAGGATAAGTTGATTCAGAAATGTCTGACGGATGCCACCGTCACATGTGCTGATCTCAAGTCGCAGCTATCCGCGCGAGTCACGTTAAGAGCCGGAACAGTATCAGCCAGCGATTTGCTTCTCGACTCACAGAAAAAGGTAATTGAATTTGCCCTGGGCACGACGAAG
The DNA here is from genome assembly GCA_036403495.1 of Thermoanaerobaculia bacterium. GTDB lineage: Bacteria > Acidobacteriota > Thermoanaerobaculia > Multivoradales > UBA5704 > DATARR01. Next base: position 238 of record DASWQX010000913.1, on the reverse strand, counting down.
GCCCCTCCAAGCGCTGGGTTGCCTATGACCAAAAGTGTCAGCGTCGAGCTGAAAGTTCGGAACGCTGTAGAGTTCAGCTCTAATTCTCTGGTAGACGGTAAGGCAAAAGACAGCGTGAGTGTTCAAGGCCTTCCGGGACAGACTATTGAAGTACACATCGCCAGTCATCCAACGTGTGAAACTATTGCCGCCTGCCAACTAGCGGGCCGTACAGATGGAGATTTTATGTTTTTATACA
>DASWQX010000912.1:0-1788 GCA_036403495.1 Thermoanaerobaculia bacterium | reverse complement strand
GAGGCCGGCTTGGGCGGGGAAATGATTGTCGTCGCCCGGTCCGAGCAGCACGTCGTTGAACGATCCGCTCAGTTGGGCGTTCGCCAGTTGGTTCGCGGAGAGGTCGGCGAGCATCGCCTTGGCCGCGTCCATCTTGCCCTGCATGGGAGCATAGGTCGTGCCGTGGAGCGCGAAGCTGGGCGGCTCGACGCCCGTGAAGTAGGGGGTCGGGGTCGCGACCGGCCCCTGGAAGAAGAAGTTGAGGGCGTAGTGATCGCCACCCACCTGGAGCAGCCACGGAGCGGTGGACGAGGGGGTGCCGAGGAACGCGATGAAGTAGTCGCCGCTGCCATACTGCCCGCTGCCGCCGTTCAGCGCCAGGAAGTCGTCGGCGTTGCGGATGCCGTCGAAGGTGTCATAGCCGCCCGTAGAGAGGGCCGCCTGGACGACCGCAAGCGCGGCCTGAAGTTGGGTGCCCGAGAGCGTGCCGAGCTCGAGGCCGTTGCGGCAAGCGTTCCCGCAGGGAAGGTTGGACCACCTCTCCTCGTTGGCCGTGGTCAGAGAGCGGTTCAGGACGCTCAACTGGCCCACGGAGAGCGTCGCCACGAAGCTCTCGGCGGCCACGCACACGGTCTGCGACACCGTCCCGTCGCCCGTGCAGTTGGTCGCCTTCGCCGGACCCGCCGTCAGGCCGGCGATCAGGATCGCGAAAACCATCGCGAGACCGAGGGGGGTCATGCGGGAGGTGGGGGATGAACCGCGTCGCCTGCAGGGCATCATGAGTGACTCCTTCTGGTTGAGCGCTTCCACAGCACGAACGTCGTGGTGTGTGAAGCGATCAAGCAAGATGAATGCCGCCCGTGTCCCGGCTCACCACCCCAGCGTGCCCGCCCCTCCCTTGAACGGTCCGACGATGTCGCGGGTGACCCAGCCGCCGTAGAAATCCCCTTCCTGCGGGATCACCCGTTCGCCGTCGACGAAGCAGGCTTCCATGAGGTGGGGATAGAAGGCGACATAGCCCATCATCGGCTCGTAGATCCGCGTCGGCAGCGGGTAGTACCAGGCCGCGAGGTCCGCCCGGCGGCCGGCGACCTCAAGGTCGTAGTAGCGGGCCAGCCCCTTCCACTCGCACCAGGTCGCGCGCGGGTTCTCGTGCAGGTATTCCATGCGGATGTCGTCCGGTGGGATGTAGTAGACCGGCGGATGGCTGGTCTCCAGTATCCGCTTGGCCCGGCGGGTGTCCGCGAGGGTGACTCCGTTGAAGCGGACCTCGATGTGCCGGGTGGAATCTTCGAGCGCGGGAGGGCGCGGATAGTCCCAGACCGATTCCTGTCCCGGACCGGACTCGATGCGGTGGATCGTCATGGGCCGCAGGATATCGCGGCGAGGCTTAAAAGGCAGGGGCGCAGCATGCGCCCCTGCGAGGATCGGTAACCTTTACCGCTTGCCGGCCAGCTCCGGCTCCGGGACCGTGGCCTTCGCGCCCTGGGCCGGCTTCGGCTGCTGACTCTGGACGGCCTGCGGCTTCGGCTGGACCGGCTGATCCGGCTTCAGCGCGTTCAGCGCGGCCTCGGGTGTCAGGTTCTGGCGCTTGGCCTCTTCCTTGGCGGTGTTGGTGACTTCCTGAGCGACGGTCTTCACCTTGTCGGCCAGCCCCTCGGCGGTGAGGCCCTGGTGCTGCGCCTCCTCCTTGACCTTGTCGACCATGGCCTCGGCGACGTGCTTGCCCTTGTCGAGAGCCTGCTGCCCCGCCTCCTTGGCCTCGTCGAGCAGATGGTCGCGGGTCTCGCCCATCAGCTCGTCTTCCTT
>DASWQX010000911.1:0-9297 GCA_036403495.1 Thermoanaerobaculia bacterium | reverse complement strand
GAAGTCGACGGTCTCCTCGCCCATTCGCACCGGCGGGCGGCGGCGGGCCTGGATCAGGCCGGCGTCGACGCCCGACACCCCCACCGCCGGCAGCCCGACGCTCCGGCAGACCGCCAGCAGGCGGGTGTTGACGGCGCCGTTGAGCACCAGGGCGGCGACCTCCAGGTCCTTGGCCCCGGTCACCCGCCGCCCCTCGACGAAGCGGGCCTCGGCGCCGAGCGCGCGGGCGAGCTCGGTGGACTGGGCGCCGCCGCCGTGCACCAGCACGACGCGGATCCCCACCTGGTGGAGCACCTCGATCTGCTCGACCAGGGCCCTCGCCGTCTCCTCGCGCTCCAGGGCGCCGCCCCCCGCCTTGAGGACGAAGGTCTTCCCCTTGAAGATCCGGATGTAGGGGACCGCGTGCTTGAGGGCCGCCGCTTCCGCGCTCCGCTGCCCGACGTCTTTCATCGCTCTTCTCCTTCTTTCCTATCCTTGAAGCAGACGGTGGAGCACCGCCATCTGCACCCACATGCGGTTCCGCGCCTCGTGGACCACGACGCTGCGCGGCCCGTCGAGCACCGAATCTTTCACCACGACGTTGCGCCGCACCGGCAGGCAGTGCATGAACCGGCAGTCCGGATCGGCGCCGTCGAACCAGCCGTCGTCCACGCACCAGTCGCGCAGCCCGGCGCGGAACTCCGCCTCGCCCGCCGGATCGCCATAATGAATGGGCGAGGTCCAGGACTTGGCGTAAATCACCCGCGCGCCGCTCAAGGCCTCGCCGCGGTCGGCGGTCTCGCGGAGGGAGCCGCCGGAGAGCTCCGCGGCGCGCCGGGCCTTCGCCATCACCGGCTCCGGCAGCGCGAACCCCTCCGGCCGCAGCACGGTGACGTCCATCCCCCGCAGGGCCGCCATGTGGACGGCCGCCGCCGGCACTGCGAGCGGCAGCGGTTTCGGGTGCCAAGCCCAGGAGAGGACGAATTTCCCGCCGCGCGCCGGCACGCCAAGGTCGTCCAGGGTCTTCCAGTCGGCCAGCGCCTGGCAGGGGTGGTCGATCGCCGATTCCAGGTTGATCAGCGGCACCGGGCAGGCCGCGGCCATGGCCCTGAACGTCGAGTCCGCCAAGTCGGCCGCGAGATCGATCCCCCCCGCGAAGGAGCGGATGCCGAGCGCGTCGCCATAGCCCGCCAGCACCGGGATCGCCTCGCGCACGTGCTCGGCCGCCGCGCCGTCCATCATCACGCCGTCGCGGGTCTCCAGCACCCAGGTTCCCTGGCCCGGCGAAATCACGAACGAGCTCCCCCCCAGCCGCGCCATGCCGGCCTGGAAGGAGGCGAGGGTGCGCAGCGACGGGTTGAAGAAGAGGAGCGCCAGCACCTTCCCCTTCAGCGCGTCGGGCTCGGGGTGGCGCTCCAGCCACGCCGCCCGGTCGAGCAGGTCGGTGACGTCCCCCGGCGAGAGGTCGGCGAGGCCGAGGAAATCCTTCAAGGATGGATCTCCGCCAGTGCCTTGGCCAGCGTCGTGACGTGCTCCTCTTCGAGGATCAGCGGCGGCAGCAGGCGCACGACGTCCGGATCGCCGCTGGTGCCGGCCAGGATCCCCTTCTCCAGCAGCTCGTCGACGATCGCGCGCGCCGGCCGCGAGGTGCGCAGGCCGAGCAGGAAGCCGTCCCCCTGGATCGACCGGACGGGCCCCACCTGGCAGGTTTCACGGATCAGGGCGGAGAGGGTGCGCACCCGCGCCAGCAGCCCGTCGGACTCGATGGCGTCGATCACCGCCTCGATCAGCGCGCAGGCCATCGGGCCGCCGCCGAAGGTGCTGCCGAGGTCCCCCTTGGCCAGCCCCGCGCCTACGGCGTCGCTCACCAGCACCGCCCCGGCGGGAAAGCCGCCGGCCATCCCCTTGGCCATGGTCAGCAGGTCGGGGGTGACGCCATAGGCCTGCGCCGCGAACGGATGGCCGGTGCGTCCCATGCCGCACTGCACCTCGTCGAAGATCAGCAGGGCGCCCGCGGCACGGGTCAGCTCCCGCGCCGCCTGCAGATACTCCCCGCCGAGGGCCACGGCGCCGCCCAGTCCCTGGATCGGCTCCAGGATGAGCGCCGCGACGTCCGGGGTCAGCGCCGCCTCCAGTGCGCCGAGATCGCCGCGCGGCACGAAGGTGACGTCGAAGGGGGCGCGGGGGAAGCCGTACCACTTCTCGGATTTGTGGCTGATCGCCGCCGCCGCCGCCGTGCGGCCGTGGAAGGCCCCCTCCAGGGCGACGATGCGAGTCCGTCCCGAATGGCGGAAGGCGAGGCGGAGCGCGTTCTCGTTCGCCTCGGCGCCGCTGTTGACCAGGAAGGCCCGGGTGAGCCCCTCCGGCCCGAAGCGCACCAGCCGCTCGGCCGCCCGGGCGCGGACGGCGAGCGGCACCGAGTTGCTCTGAAAGAACAGCTCCTCGGCCTGACCCGCGAGCGCCGCCACCAGACGCGGATGCCGGTAGCCGAGCAGCGCCACGGCATGGCCGCCGTAGAAGTCGATCAGCGCCCGCCCGTCGCGCGTATGGACGATCGCCCCCTCGCCCCACAAGGGCTCGACGGGCGTGTGCGCGTAGACGGGGAGCAGCCAGCGGGATTCGTCCAGCTCGGCCTGGAGGGGGGTTTCGGCGATGGTTGCGGTCATGTTCACTCCTCTTCATCCGAGGCTGTATTGATCGAAGGATGTAGAGACGTTCCCAGCCCGTCCACGACATCCTTCCGCAGTCCACGGGGACGGCGGGACGTCTCCTCGCAGGGCTCGCCGGTCCATCCGCCACTCCCCATGAGAAGGCCTTCAACGGACCGCAGGAGCCTTCCCCAGTCAGGCGTTGCCCTCGGCGACAGCATGCCCTCCGCCGGAGCCGTCCCGCCGTCCCCGTGGACTGCACAGGCTGTCGTGGACGGGCTGGGAACGTCTCTACATCCCTCCGATGGACGGGCAGCCTTCGATGGACGGATGAACCGCATTTCTACAGCCACCCCAATCCCGGCGTCATCAAACCCGTCGTCTCCGGGAACCCCAACAACCGGTTCATCCACTGGATCGCCCCCCCGGCCGCCCCCTTCCCCAGGTTGTCGATCGCCGAGAGCACCACCAGGTGATCCCCCAGTTGATCCCCAGAAACGGCCACCGACAGGCGCGCGCGGTTGGTCCCCACCACGTCCTGCAGGCGCGGCGGCTCGGGAAGGACGTCCACGAACGGCGCGCCGGCGTAGAAACCGGCCAGGGCCTGGCGGACCTCCTCGGATTCCATCGTCCTCACCAGCCGCGCCTGGAGCGTCGCGTAGATCCCGCGGGCGAAGGGGCCCACCTGCGGCGTGAAGAAGATCTCCGCGTCCACCCCCGAGGCCGCCGCCGCCAGCGCCCGCATCTCGGGCTCGTGCCGGTGCTTCAGCGGGCTGTAGGCGAAGAGGTTGCTCCGCCGCGCCGGATGGTGGGTGGTCGCGGTGGGCTTCCGACCCGCGCCGGTGCTGCCGGTGACGGCGACCACCGACAGCCGGGGCTCGACAAGCCCGAGCTTCAGCAGCGGCACCGCCGCCAGCAGCGTGGCGGTGACGAAGCAGCCGGGGTGGCCGACGTGCCCCGCCGGCGTCGCCGCCAGATGCTCGGGCAGCGCGCATTGAAACTCGCCGAGCCTTCCCGGAGCGCCGTGCGGATGTCCGTAGACCGCCTCGTACGCCGACGCTTCGCCAAAGCGGAAATCGGCCGAGACGTCCACCACCCTCACCGCGCACCCCGCCCGGTCCCCCGCCGTCAGCAGCTCGTCGAGCAGGGGGGCCGCGGCGCCGTGGGGCGCGGCGCAGAGCAGGGCGATCGCCGGGGATTCCCCCAGCAGCCGCGCCAGATCCTCGCGGCCCGCGAACGCCAGCCCCGGATAGCAGCCGGCGAGATGCGGGAAGGCGGCCTCAACGCCGCCGCCGATCTGGCTCTCCGACAGCACGGCCTTTACGGCGAGGCGTGGATGCCCGGCGAGGAGCCGCAGCAGCTCGCCGGCCACGTAGCCGGTGCCTCCCAGCACGACCGCCGGCACTCGTGGAGTCATCCCACCGCTCCCACCGGAACGCCGATCCCCAGCCGTTCCCGCACCAGCTCGGCCAGCCGCTCGCCGTCCGTGCGCGCGTTGATCGCCGGCACTCCCAGCGCTTCCTCGATGATCCGGGTCCCCGCCTGGTTGTCGGTCGCCGGCCCGGTCACCGCCACCGGCTCGACGCCGAACTGCTCGCGCAGCATCCGCACGCCCCCCCATGCCGCCACCGGGTCGTTGGCGGCGAGCACCACGGCGGTGAAGGCGGCGCGGATCTCGGAATCCTCGAGGATCGCCGCCACCCCGTATGCTCCCAGCAGCCCATCTCCCAGCTCAGCCACGATGACATCCGGGCGGCCGGCGGCGAGGCGGGTGACCAGCGTCCGGGTGAGCGCCGGCGCGTTGGCCGGGGTCGTCGTGACCACGCCGAAATCGGTGAACAGCGCCGTCGCCCGCGCTCCGGCGTCCTCCATCGCCAGCACGTCGCGGCGTAGCGAGACGCCGGTCGCCTTGAGGCCGTCGACGGTCAGGCCGGCGTGGCTGAGGTGGCGTACCAGGGTGCAGGCGGCGGCCGTCTTGCCGCAGTTCATGCACGAGCCGACCAGGGCGATCACCGGGACCCCGGCCGCGTCGATCGGCGCCGCCAGGTCGAGCGGCTGACCACCGATCCGCGCCGCGACGCCGATCCGCTCGCCGAGATAGGGAAAGTGGAGCACCGCGCCCAGCACCTCGCCCTCGAAGGGGGGTCCCAGGTCCGGATTCACCGAGTCGCAGATGCCGATCACCCCGCCCATGTTCAGCAGGTGGACCCGGTCGCCCGGCGCCAGCCGCTCGGGCAGGTGCCCCGAGTAGCCGAACAGGGCGTGGCGGTGGCCGAGGGCGCCGGCGACCACGTCCCCCTTCTTCACCTGCGCCATGCGGCCGCTCGGCAGCTCGAGCTGGCTGTAGGTGCTCTTGTCGTTGAGCACCCGCACCGCCACCACCACCCCCTCCTCGCAAGGGATCTCGGCGCTCACCCGCACCTCCCGCTTGAGGCCGCAGGCGCGGGTGACCGAGGCGATCTTGTCGAGGAGCACGGTCTTCACTTGGCTTCTCCAGCCCCGGCCATCCGCGCGTACAGCTCTCCCGGCAGCGCCACGATCCGGGAGAAGCCGCGGGCGTCCGCCGCCGACCACTCTCCCGCCGCCTCGCCGTAGATCCCGCGCGTGGCCGCCCGCAGCGAGAAGGGAGAAGCGACCCCTTCGACGAACGCCTGCCCGGTCCGGAACGTCAGATAGACCTCGCCCGTCACCCGCTCCTGCGACGACAGAAGGAGCGCCTCGATGTCGCGGCAGACCGGGTCGAGGTGCTGCCCCTCGTGGACCAGGTCGCCGTAGACCGCCGACACCGTCTCCTTGACCCGGATCTGGCGGCCGGTGAGGACGAGCTTCTCCAGCTCCCGGTGGGCGGCGAGCAGCACCTCGGCCGCCGGCGCCTCGAAGGCGACCCGCCCCTTGATGCCGAGGATGGTCTCCCCCAGGTGGATACCGCGGCCGATCCCGTAGCCGGAAGCCGCCGCTTCGATCCGCTCGATCAGCGCCACCGGCGGCAGCACCTCGCCGTCCCAGGCGGCGGGCACGCCGGATTCGAAGGCGACCGTGTGCCGCGCCGGCAGCGATGCGGACAATGCCGCGTCGAACGCCCCGCGCGTCAGCACCCAGGCAGACTCGGGGATCGAGGCCACCGTGTCGAGCGTCTCCTTGCCGCCGATCGTCACCCCCCAGAGGCCGCGGTTGATGGAGTAGGCGGCGCCGGCCTGCGGCACCGGCAGCCCCCGGGCCTCCAGGAAGGCCACCTGCTCGGACCGCGGCCGGGGCGCGTCGCGCACCGGCGCCAGGATCTCGAGGTCCGGATCGAGCGTGCGCAGGGCCACCTCGAAGCGCACCTGGTCGTTGCCCGCCGCCGTGCAGCCGTGGGCGACGGTGCGCGAGCCGAGCCGCGCCGCCGCCTTCGCCACCTCCTGCGCCTGGATCACCCGCTCGGCGCCGACGCAGAGCGGATAGACACCCCCCCGCCGGACGTTGCCGAGGATCAGGAAGCGGAGCACGCGCGCGAAGAAGTCCTCCCGCGCGTCGATCAGCAGATGGTCGGCCGCCCCCAGGGCGCGCGAGCGGCGGGCCAGCTCCGCGGCGGCCGCCGCGTCGAGCCCGCCGGTGTCCACGGTCACGGTGACCACCGGCCGGCCGAGCGTCTCGGCGAACCAGGGGATGCAGAAAGAGGTGTCCAGCCCGCCCGAGAAGGCGAGCACGATCGGATCGGGCATCGGTCAGCCCTCCTTGAGGAAACTGTCGAGACGGCGGATGAAACGCTTCTGATCGGCGGCGGCGGCGGTGGCGACGAACACGGTGTCGTCGCCGGCCATGGTGCCGACGATCTCGGGCCAGCCGGCGCGGTCGATGGCGAGCCCCACGGCCTGGGCGGCGCCGGACATGGTGAAGACGACGGTGAGATTGGGGCCGGCCGGCTTCACGCCACGCAGGAAGTGGGAGACCTCGGCCACCCCGGGATCGTGCTCCTCGCGCTCCGCCGGCCGCGCGTACCGGCCGCCGAACCACCCCACCCCGAGGTCCCGCAGGTCGCGGCTGACGCTCGACTGGGTCGCCGCCACCCCCCGCTCGCGCAGCCGCTCCACGAGATACCCCTGGCTCGTCACCCGCTGGGCGCCGAGGATCGCCAGGATCATCTGCTGGCGGGCTTCACGGTTCTCGGGGTCGATGGGCATGGTCGGTAATCACCTGCAAATCCAAGCGCATTATACGGCATAGCTCGCATGAATCGTCAAGCGTTCGCCGCCGCCATCCTCCTGTCCGCGACTTGGTTTCTTTCAGGCGAAACTTTGCGCTACGATCTCGCCGGAACCAGGAAGGCGTAGAATGGGGGTGGAGGTGGACTATGGCAGTGCCGATGCAGAAGCAGCTTTTAACCATCGAGGAGTTCGAGCGCGCCTGGGACGACGGCGCCTATCCTCCGGATGCCCGGCTGGAGCTGATCCGTGGCGAGGTCGTTGAGATGTCGCCGATTGGGGACCCTCATTTCCTCTCGGTCATGTACCTGGGCGATCTCCTGTCGGATCTGAAGCCGGCGGCAATCTCGAGCTTACAGGGTCCTCTCCGCCTCCCGTTGCAGGAGTCGGTCCCTCAGCCGGACGCCGTCGTCTTCCGGCGCCGGGCGGATTTCGCACAGCGCCCTCCACGCGGCAAGGATGCTCTCCTCGTCGTGGAGGTCTCGGACTCCACCCTCGCCTATGACCGCGACGTCAAGATGCCACTCTACGCGCAAGCGGGCGTTCCCGAGTATTGGCTCGTCGACCTGAAGAACCAGAGGATCTTCGTCTACCGGCAGCCGTCCTCCGAGGGATACCAGGAGGTGCGCACCTATTACCGCGGGGAGACGATCGCTCCCAAAGCGTTTCCGGGCAAGCGACTCGGCGTGATCGAGATCCTCGGCCCGTAAGTAGCAGGCCACCGTCTTTCTTATCGTCCCGGCGACCGCTTTCGCCGTCCGGACGGATTTTTTGGAGTCCTAACCGCTTTTTTAGTGTCCCGGCCGCTTTTGTGGCTTCCCGGACGACCATCGTGGCTTCCCGAGCGGCCATCCTGGCTTCCCGCGTCTCCATCCTGGCTTCCCGCGTCTCCATCCTGCTTCCCGCGTCTCCATCCTGCTTCCCGCGCCGCAATCTTTCTTCCCGCGACGCCATCTCGCGCTCCCGCGGCCTGGGGAAGACTATTTGGAGGAGAGGTAGACCGTGGCGCCGTGTCCCTGGAGCTTCACGCGGCCGGATTCGATCGCGACGACCGTGAAGCCCTGGACGGTCTCGCCTGGGCCCATGACCCGTCCGTCCAGGACGGCGATGGGGTGGTCCGGAGAGAAGACGATGCCGTTCAGCTTGACGCTCCCGCCCCCGGGAACCGGCACCTCGCCGACGTAGGTGTTGCCCTCCACCAGACCGCCGGAGCCCGCCGCGGGAGCCGCCGGAGCGGGCTGAGACGGCGTGGGTTCGACCGGTGCGGCAGGGGTCGGGACCGGCGCGAGGGTCGGTGCCGGGGTCGCCGGCGGAGCCTCCGGAGCGGGATTGCGCGGGGCCGGCGGCGGCGCCTCGACCGGCGGTGCAGTCTGGCGCGGGGGTTCCGGGACCGGCTGCGCGGCGACTGGCGGGGATTGCAGGGACGGCTGGGGCGTCTCGGGAGGCACGGCCGGAAGGGTGGCCGGAGCCGGAGCCTGCGGCGCGGGCGCGGCCGGCGCGGTTGTCACAGTTGCCGCGGGAGCCGCCGCGACCTGGGTCTCCGCCGAGGGCTTGTGGAAGGGCCCCCAGCCCGCGAAGAAGGCCAGGGCGAACACCGCCGCCGCGAGGACGCAGCCGGCCCCCAGGCCCGCCAGCAGCGAGATCCAGGGAGCGCGCCTCTCCGGCGCGTCGGCCACGCCCACGGCGTACGGGACACCCTGGCGGAGGGAGTCCTGGCGGGCGGCTTCCGCGCGCGCCTTCTTCAACGCGTCGCTGATCAGGCTCATGTGAACTTCCCCTCCAGTTCCCGGATCGCCCGCCGCACCTGCCTCCAGGTCAGCCGGTCGGTGCCCTCGACGAAACCCGCCAGCAGCGCCTTGTCGCAGACCGCGTTGACCAGACGCGGGATCCCCCCAGAGTAGTTGAAGACCGAGCGGATCGCCCAGGAGGTGAAGGACGGCCGGCCGTTGGCGCCGACCACCTGGAGGCGGTGATGGATGTAGCGCTCGACCTCCAGGCGCGACAGCGGCGTCAGGTGATAGCGGACGGTGATCCGTTGCCGGAGCTGCCGCAGGTTGCGGTCGTTGAGCTTGTCCCGCAGTTCGGGCTGGCCGACGAGGACGATCTGCAGCAGCTTGCGCTGATCGGTCTCCAGGTTCGAGAGGAGGCGGATCTGCTCGAGGAGCTCGTTGTCGAGGTCCTGGGCCTCGTCGATCAGCAGCACCACGTCGTTGCCGGTGGCGAGCTGTTCGAGCAGGAACTGGTTGAGCATCTCCAGGCAGCTCGCGCGGTCGGCCCTCCCGGGCTTGAGCCCCAGCTCCACGAGGATGGTGCGCAGGAGCTGCGTGGGGTTGAGGCAGGGGTTGAGGATCAGCGCCGTGACGTAGCTCGGCCCCAGCTCGTCGAGCAGGGCCCGGCAGAGCGTCGTCTTGCCGGCGCCCACCTCGCCCGTGATCTGGATGAACCCCTTGCGCTCCCGGATGCCGAACAGGATGTGGTTGTACGCCTCC
>DASWQX010000910.1:0-2381 GCA_036403495.1 Thermoanaerobaculia bacterium | reverse complement strand
GAGATCCTCGCCCAGGAGATGCCGCTCGCCGTGCTCTTCGAGGACGACCACCTGCTGGCGCTCGACAAGCCCCCCGGCGTCGTCGTCCACCCCGCGCCCGGCCATCACGAGGGGACCCTGATCAATGCCCTGCTCTGGCGCGCCCGCGGCTGGGAGGCGGGGCAGCGGCCGGGGCTGGTCAACCGGCTCGACCGCGACACCTCGGGCGTGCTGCTGGTCGCCAAGCGGGCAGCCATCCATGCCGCGCTGACGCGGAGCCTGCGCAGCCACCATGGAGAGAAGGACTACCTCGCCCTGATCTACGGCGCCACGCCCGGCCACGGCAGGATCGAGCTCCGGATCCTCCGCGATCCGCACGATCCCAAGCGGCGGACGACCTCGAAAGCGGAAGGCCAGGAGAGCGTCACCCTCTACCGGCGGATCGGCGAGGGGGGCGGCCTGACACTCCTGGGCTGCCGGCTGGTGACCGGGCGCACGCACCAGATCCGCGTCCATCTCCAGGCGCAGGGGTGGCCCCTCGTCGGCGATCCGCTCTACGGCGAGCCGCGCTGGAAGGGGATCGCGGACGAGGGGGTCGCGGCGGCCTGCCGCGGCTTCGGCCGCCAGGCGCTCCACGCCCGCCGGCTGTCGTTCCTGCATCCGGCGACCGGCGAGCGGATCACGATCGTCGCGCCGCTGCCGGACGATCTGCTGACGTTGCTGGCCGTGGTGGGAATTTCCGCTCCTGTGGAGTGAACGTCAGGGGCCGACGGTCTCGACCTGGGTCACGAAGTACTCGCTCTCCCCGAAGCAATCCGAGGGGACCCCTTTGTGCTGGTCGTAGTGGAGGCGCACGCGCGAGCCGAGGGACTTGTTGATCTGGCCGGCGACGGCGGGGTCGCGCACCGAGAAGTTGAAGATCTGGGGGAGCGTGCCTGGCAGGTTCACCATCGCGAGCTCCCCCTCCCAGGTCTTGCAGACCCACCCCTTGCGGGAGAACTTCTGCACGTAGCCCGCGCGCTCGCCGTCGGAGTAGTTGATGTGGAGGGTGGCCCAGACGTACAGGCCGAACAGTCCCCCCAGGAGGATCACGGTCAGTACGGACAGCAGGCCCAGCTTGCCCCGCCTCCGGCGTGGCGGTGTCGCGGTGGGGACGGTGGTGGCCATGGGAATCTCCTTGAGCGAGGGGCGGAGCGCTCCTCAGCGCGAATCATTCCACGAAAACGGACCGGAACGAGCAGGCGGCAACGTAAGATGCCCGGACCATGTCCGACTTCGCCTCCATCCTCGCCGCGATCTCGGAGCTGGCCGAGAAAGCGATCGACCGTATTCCCGAAGCCGAGGGGCGCTCGACGAGGAACGAGCTGCTGATCCTCAAGGAGCTCCTGATGGACGCCAGGCCGCCGAAGCTGATGATCCTGGGGCGCCGCGGCGCCGGCAAGTCGTCGCTGATCAACGCGATCTTCGGCGAGCCGATGGCTGCCGTGGGCTCGGTGCTCTCCGAGACCGGGACTCCGACCTGGTACTCCTACGCCGGTCGGCGCGGGGAGATGAAGATCCTCGACACCCGCGGCCTCGGCGACCGCACGCGCCCGGAGTCGGCGAACTTCAAGGATGCCCTGGACGAGATCCGCGCCGCGCTCACCGTCGAGTGGCCGGACGCCATCCTCTTCCTCTGCAAGGCCAAGGAGATCGACGCCCACATCGCCCAGGACCTCGACAACGTCGAGGCGGTGCGGGCGTTCATCGCCGCGAAGCACCGCTACGAGGCGCCGGTGGTGGGGGTGGTCACCCAGGTGGACGAGCTCGACCCCAAGCGGGTCGAGCCCCCCTACGAGAACGCGACCAAGCAGCGGAACATCGAGACCGCCGTCAAGGCGATCCAGGAGGCGCTCGCCGAGCGGGGGATCGCGCTGGCGCGGGTCATCCCGGTCTCCACGTACGCCGAATACGAGGCTGGTACCGAGGACGGACGGCGGGTCTACGACAACTACTGGCACGTCGAGGAGCTGGTCGACTATCTGGTCGAGGTAATGCCGCGCAGCGCGCAGGTGCAGATGGCGCGCCTCGCCCAGCTCCGTGCCGTGCAGCGGAAGCTGGCCCGCAAGATGACCGCGGCGGCGGCGGCGGTGGCGGCGGGGATCGCCGCGGTGCCGATCCCGTTGGCGGACATCCTGCCGATCACCGCCCTGCAGATCGGGCTCGTCGCCGGCATCGGCTACCTCTCCGGCCGGGAGATGTCCAGGCGGACGGCGCGCGAGTTCCTGGTGGCGCTCGGCGCCAACGTGGGAGCGGCGTTCGCTCTGCGGGAGGGGGCGCGGGCGCTCGCCAAGTTCGTCTTCCCGGGGGCGGGCTCCGCCATCTCCGCGGGGGTCGCCTTCGCCGGCACCTGGGCGCTCGGC
>DASWQX010000909.1:0-4771 GCA_036403495.1 Thermoanaerobaculia bacterium | reverse complement strand
CGAAGGCGCCGCCTTGTCCGGCGAAGGCGCCGCCTCGTCAGGCGGAAGCGCCGCCTTGCGAGGCGGAAGCGCCGCCTTGTCCGGCGGAAGCCGCGCCGTTCAAGGCGGGAGAACGATCCGGTCCCCCGTGAGGTAGGATTTTCGGGTCATGGATCTCAGCGGCGCCGCCTGCGTTCCGGAACCGCCGTCGGGCGAGGGGATGTTCTCCCACGCGATCACCGCCACGCTCCTCGCTCCCGTACCCGCCCGGGCATCGCTCTTCGAGCGGTTGACCGGCGAAATCGAGGACATCACGACGGCACCGGACTCGGGCTGGAAACCGTGGACGCGCACCGTGTACACGGGGACCGACGGCTCCAGGATCTTTCGCGGCGGCGTGGGTTTTTCCGTCGTGATCGATCCCCAGGGGCGGCTCTGGCGGGGCGCGAACCACGAGGATTTCGCGACGACGTTTACGATCACCGCCACCTCCTGTGAGATCGAAACGCTGACGCCGGACTATTCGCGGATGCGGGAGTACCTGCCTGGTGTCCGAGCGGGATTCGACGGCTGACGGATCGCGGCTCATCACGAACGTCCCGCACGTGAAGACCGTGCCCCCCAGGCGCTCTTGCGCCGGAAAAGCCGGCAGGAATTCAGCTTCCGCTCGCCGATGGCTTCGGCTACGCTCTGGCCGTGAGCGAGATGGCAGGCGCCGACGGTCCCGAGGCCCATGAGATCGCCGCGCGCCTGGCCGCCGGCGATCCCGACACGATCGCCTGGCTCTACGACCACGTCGCTCCCGACCTCTACCGGCGGCTGCGCCGCCGCTACGAATACCCGGGCGGCGCCGATGCCGCCGACCTGTTGCAGGAGACCTTCCTCCTCTGCCTGCGCGACGGAGCGCGCCTGCTGCGGGGCTTCATCGCCAGCCAGCCCGCGGGCTCGCCGGCGCTCCTCGCGCTGCGGCACTACCTGTGGGACCTGGCCTGCGGCCTCGCCGCCAACGTGCGCCGCTCCGTCTGGTCCCGCCGCGTGGGGCCGCTGCCGGAGGCGCCGGTCGCCGGCGGCGAGCAGCCGGCCGACCGTGCCGTCATCGCCCGGGAGGCCCTGGAGCGTCTCGACGGCTGCCTGGAGGCGCAGGGGGAGCGGCTCTACCTCTACTTCAAGCTGCGCTATGTCGACGGCCTGGCGCCCGAAGAGATCGCCGCCGGCACCGGCTGGTCCCGGAAGGCCACCTACAAGCTCCGCCAGTCGCTCAACGAGGCTGTGGAGCGCTGCGTCGAGCGGCTGGACCTGCGCGCCGGCAACTGGCTGCCGGCGCTGGCCGTCCTGGTGCTCCTGCTCCTGTCGTCCGCCTGCCGGCAGCCGCCGCCGCGGCTGCCGGTCGCGGTGGTCGCCCGCGGGCATCGGGAGGTCCTGCTGCCGCCCACGGGCAGGCCCCGGCCGCTGTTGATCGGGCGGCGCGACAGGGCCGGCCTCTGTTTCGCCGCGCCGGCCGGGGACGACACCAGCCGCTGGGAAGCGGTGCTCACCTTCGACGGCGAGAGCTCGCCGACGGGCTTCGCCGCTGCCGCCGCGCGGGTCGGCGCCACCCTCTGCTTCGACGGCGTGGTGCCCTCCCGGCTGGGCGCCGCCTCCCGGGTGGCGCTCTGTGGCCGGCTGGTGGATCGTTTCGACGGCAGGGTGCGCCGCCTGCCCTGCCGGGACGTCGCCTATCAGCCGGACGGCGCGCGCTTCGACGAGGTGGACGCGCGCCTCCGCGCGCTGGTGGCCGCGCGGTCTGCCCTGACCCTCGACGAGTTCCTGCGCCGCCTCGACGGCCTCGCGGCGGCCGTCCGCGCCGCGTTTCCGCTGACCGCGGTCCGGTTGCAGCTCATCGCCGCGCACTTTCTCACCCAGGAGGGCACGCCCGGCGCCCTGGCGGCGGCGCGGGAGCGGCTCGCCCGGCTGCCGGGGTGGCTCGGCGACGACGCCGCTCTCGCGCGGTCGGCGCAGGCGGCCTACCAGCGCGGCCGCCTGGCCCTCGCCGGCGGCTCGCGAGGCGCGGCCTGGCTGGCCTTCCGGCAGGCCGAGGAGCAGGGGGTGCGCATCGCCAGCCCGACGCTGCTGGCGGTGGCGCTGCAACAGGCCGACCTGCTCTCCCAGGCGGGCGTGCCGGACGAGGCGCTGCAGCGGGTGAGCGGCGTGCTCGGGGAGTGCGCCAGCCTCGGCTGCGACCCGCAGACGATGCTCGACGCCCGCCAGCAGCTCGCCTGGCTCACCCTGCTCCATGCGGAGGCCACGCCGGAGCAGCTCGAGCGGGCGCGCACGGAGCTCCGGTCCTCGCTGCCGGACCTGGCGGCCGAGGGGGATCCTTACGCCGCCGCCAACCAGCGGATCAATCTGGCCTACCTGGAGCTGCGCACCGGCGGCGATCCCCTCCCCCTGCTCGCGGAGGCGCGCCGGCTGGCCTCGGCGCCGGGGATCGGGAGCGCCGGACGGCAGACCCTGGACGGCTGGAGCGCGCTGATCGCGGGCCTCGCGGCGCTGGCGCGCGGAGAGCCGGCGGCCGCCCTCGCGGAGTGCGGCGCGATCGCCACCGGGGAGGCGCAACTGGCGGCCGCGCGGCTGAGCTGCCAGGGGCGTGCGTACCGGCTGGCCGGAGATCTGCCGGCGGCCGCGCGCGCCTTCGCCGCCGCCCTGTCGCAGCACGGGCGGATCACCGGCGGGCTCGACCAGCGCCTGCCGCTCGGCCCCGGCGAGCGCGCCGAGGACTTCGCGCGCGCGGCCCGCGTCGCCGTCGAGCGGGGCGATCCCGCGGCGGCCTGGCGGCTGCTCCTGCTCCTCGACTCGCTGAGCGCCCAGGAGCGCGAGCGCGCCCGCTGCCGCGAGCTGGCGCGCGGGGCGGAGGCGCGCCGCTGGGATGCCATCGAACGCGAATCCGCCGGCCTGCTCCGCGACCTCGACGCCCTGCTACGCCTGGCCTCCAGCAGCCGGGAACGGCAGGCCGCCGCGGTCCGCGTGGCGCTCGAGGAGCGGCTGCGCCTGCTCTGGCGGGAGTGGCCGGGCTGTGCCGCGCCCGCGCCGGCCGAAGACGGCGGGGTGGATTTCCGCGCCTTCGCGGTCGAGGACGAGGTGGTGCTGCTGCGGCGCGGCGAGACGGGCCAGGTGCGGCTCGAACGCCGGACCCGCTGGCCGCGCCGGGAGCGGCTGGCCGCCCTGCGCGCCCTGGCCGCCGAGGTGGAAGCCGGCCGCGGCGACGCGGAGCGGTGGCGCTCCCTGGCCGCGCCCATGGCCCTCGCCGTCCTCCCGCTCCATCCGGAGGCGCTCGGGCCCGTGACGACGTTCGCCCTGCACGGCTCGCTGCAGCTCCTGCCGCTGGCCGCCCTGCCG
The DNA here is from genome assembly GCA_036403495.1 of Thermoanaerobaculia bacterium. Lineage (GTDB taxonomy): Bacteria > Acidobacteriota > Thermoanaerobaculia > Multivoradales > UBA5704 > DATARR01. The sequence continues at coordinate 1,417 of DASWQX010000909.1, read as the reverse complement.
CTGGCCGCCCTGCCGCTGGCCGCTCCGGCCGTCCCGGCGCTCGCCGGCCGCCGCTGGCTGGGCGAAGTGACCTCGGTGGCCCTGCACACGGCGGGGGCGCGCGCGATGGCCCGTGACGGCGAGCGGAAGCGCCCCCTGTTCGTGGTCGATCCGACCGGCGATCTGGGGGGGGCCGAGCGCTCGCTCGCGGCGTACCGGCGGCTGTTCCCGGAGGCTCGCATCCTCCACGGCGGAGAGGCCACGGCGGCGGCGGTGCGCGGCGCGCTCGCCGCCGCCGAGTGGCTGCACGTCGACGCGCACGCGAGCTACGATCCGGTCTTCCCGGAGATGTCGCGGCTCCAACTCGCCGGTGGCGAGCTCAGCCTGATGGAGTGGTCGCGCCTGCCGGCTCCCCGCCGCTTCGCCAACCTCAGCGGCTGCCGGACCGCGAGCTGGCCGACGACGGCGGACAGCGGTCAGTATGGCCTCGGCGGTCTGCTGACGCGGCTCGGGGCCGGCTGGGTGGTGGCGACCCGCGGACCGATTCCCGACGCCGCCGCCGACCGGTACAACCGGGCGTTCTATCGCGCCATCGCCGCCGGGTCCACCGTGCCCGCCGCTCACGCGGCCGGCCTGGCGGCCCTACGATCCGACTTTCCGCCTCAGGTCTGGGGAGCCATCCTGCTCCTTCGCGCAGCCGGCTCCGCGGAGGGAGGGGCAAACCTTCCGGCCGCCGACTCCTCCAGGAAATAGATGGCAGACTCACGGCAGGGCCCCGAGGATGATGGGATGTCGACCGCGGCCGACCGGCTCCTCCGCGCGCTCGCCGAGGGGGATCTGGATGACGGTGCGCCGGCCCAGGGCGATGAGCGGCTGCGCGCCTATCAGGAAGGCCGGCTGACCCCCGGGGAGACTCGCGAGCTGGAAGGCCTGCTGGCGCACAGCGCCGCCGGCCGGCGGCGGCTGCTCGAGCTCGGCGGCATCGACCAGAGCCTGCCGCTGCGTAGGGTCCGCAAGGCCGTGCTCGCCGCCGCCGGTCCGCGGCGGCGGCTGGTGCCCTGGATCTCCGCCGCGGCGGTGGCCGCTTCGATCCTGCTGGCCCTGTTCACTTTCTACCCCCATCCGCACGGGCTGCCGGCGGGGCTGGCCTACGACGTCGCCACGCAGGGCCTGGCGGAGTCGCGGTCGGCCGCTCCCGGTGAGATGGCGAGCGCGAGGACCCGCGAGGTGCGCGCCTATCCCGGCACCACTGTGCACATCCTCGTCCGGCCGCGGGGGGAGAGCCCGGCGGGCGTCTCGCTGGCCCTGTTCCGGCGCGAGGGGGACGCGCTGCGGCGCGTGCGCCAGCCGCAGGAGGTGCGGCTGGCGAGCGACCGCGGCAGCGCCACGTTCGAGGGCACCGCCGCCAGCGTGCTGGCGACCGAGGTCCCCGGCGTCT
>DASWQX010000908.1:0-3511 GCA_036403495.1 Thermoanaerobaculia bacterium | reverse complement strand
CGATGGCCGGCGCCGGCTTCCTGCCGCTGGTGGGGGCCTGGACGGCGGTGACGGCGCTCGTCGTGCTGCCGCCCGCGATCGTCGCCGGCTACCAGTTCCCGCTGCTGATCGCCCTGCTCGGCTCCGGCCGCCGGCGGGTCGGCCGCGAGGTCGGCGTCGCCTACGCCGCCAACACCCTGGGGGCCATCCTGGGCTCGATCGCCGGCGGCTTCGGCCTGATCCCCCTGCTCACCGCGCCCGGCGTCTGGCGGCTGGTGGCGCTCCTTCTGCTCGCCCTCGCCGCCCTGGCGGTCGCCGCCGGTCTGCGCGCCGGAGCGCCGCGCCGGTCCGCGGCGCTGCCGGTCGCCGCCGGCCTCCTCGGGCTCCTGTTCTGCACCGCAACCGGTCCCACCGTCTTCTGGCGCCACACGCCGATCGGCGCCGGCCGGGTGCGGGTCTCGGACTGGAACGGGCCGAACGACGTCCGCAACCAGGAAGAGAACATGCGCCACCGCATCGTCTGGCAGGCGGACGGCGTCGAGAGCACCGTCGCGCTCGACCTCGGCGAGGAGTACGCCTTCATCGTCAACGGCAAATCGGACGGCAGTGCCCTCGCCGACGCGCCGACCCAGGTGATGAGCGGCCTCGTCGGCGCCCTCGTCCATCCCAACCCCCGGCGGGTGCTGGTGATCGGCCTCGGCACCGGCAGCACGGCAGGCTGGCTGGCCAAGGTGCCGTCGATGGAACGAGTGGACGTCGTCGAGCTCGAGCCGGCCATCCGGCACGTCGCCCGCGTCTGCGCCCGGATCAATCAGGACGTCCTCAACAATCCCAAGGTCCACCTGGTGATCGGCGACGGGCGGGAATTCCTGCTCACCTCGCACGACGACTACGACCTGATCTTCTCCGAGCCCTCGAACCCCTACCGGGCCGGCGTCGCCAGCCTGTTCAGCCAGGATTTCTACAAGGCGGTGACGCAGCGCCTCCGCCCCGGCGGCGTCTTCCTGCAGTGGCTCCAGGGGTATGAGCTCGACTCCCAGGTGGTGCGCACCGCCTATGCCACGCTCGGCTCCGTCTTCCCGGCGGTCGAGAGCTGGCAGGTCCACCGCGCCGACCTCCTGCTGATGGCGAGCCGCCAGCCGATCGTGCACGACCTCGACCTCGTCCGCTCGCGCGTCGGCGTCGAGCCCTACCGCAGCGCCCTCCCCCGCATCTGGGGGGTGGACGGCGTCGAGGGGTTCTACTCGGCCTTCGTTGCCACGCCGGCCTTTGGACAGGCGGTGCGCAAGGCCGAGGGGAAGGCGATCAACACCGACGACCACCCGATCCTGGAGTTCGGCTTCGCCAAGAACCTCGGCCGCTTTGGCCTCTTCCGCCTCGGCGACCTCTACGACCTGGTGAAGGCGCGCCACGAGAGCCGGCCGGTGACGACCGGCGCGCCGGTCGACTGGTCCCGGGTCGACGAGCAGCGGGTGGCGCGCGCCGCCTTCTGGGAGGATATCGTTCCGGACGCCGATCCGCGGGGCGAGCGTGGGGGGCGCCTGCGCATCGCCGCCCGCCACGCCTGGACCAAGCAGGACTTCGCGGTCGCCTGCCGGAGCTGGTTCGCGCAGCCGGAAGCGCCGGTGAGCCACGCCGACCGCCTGCTGGTCGCCGAATGCCTGGCCGTGCAGGGGGACCCGCGCACGCCGCAGTACGCCGCCCTGCTCACCGCCACCCAGCCGATCGAGACCGACCTCGTCCTGGCCACCTGGCTCGCCAACACCGGCCACGCCGCCGAAGCCGGCGAGCGCCTCCTCGCCGCGCTCGACGCCTACCGCACGGACCCGTGGGTCTACCGGCCGCTGGTGCGCCGCACCCTGCCGCTCGGTGAGCGCCTCGCGCACCTCGATCCCGCGCTGGCCCCGAGGCTCTACGCGGCCTTCAGCCAACCCTTCGCCGTCCGCATGTTCGAGCAGAAGCGCCTGCTGTCGAGGATCTGGATCAGCCGCGCCGTGGACGCCCGCAATCTCTGCGTCGAAGCGATCGCCCCGCTCGAGCCGCACGTCCCCTGGGAAGAGCCCTTCCTTACCTATCGATACCAGTGCTACCACGCCCACCACCACCCGTTGGAATTCAGCGCCGAGCGGGACCTGGACCGCTTCCGGTCGGACGCCCCGCCGAGGCTGGCGGATGGGCTGGGCCCGCAGCCGGCGGGCTGACGCGCCCGCGGCAGCTCAATGTCGGCAGCGCCACGGCAATATCGGCAGCGCCACGCCAATGTCGGCAGCGCCAGCTCAGCGGAGCTAATCCAGGCCGTCGTCGCCAGCGCCAGGACAAACTCGGCAGCGCCAGGGCGTCGTAAGCAGCGCCAGCCCGGCGGAGCAGCGCCAGGAAAGAATAAGTAGCGCCACGCCAGTGTCGGCAGCGCCAAGCCGCCGTAAGCAGCGCCAGGACAAACCCGGCAGCGCCAGCCTGGCGGAGCCGCGCCAGGACAAAATAAGCAGCGCTACGTCGTTGTCGGCAGCGCCAGCTTGTCGGAGCAGATCCAGGCCGTCGTCGCCAGCGCCAGGACAAACTCGCCAGCGCCGGGCCGTCGTCGGCAGCGCTAGGAAAAATAAGCAGCGCCAAGCCGCCGTCGCTAGCGCCATGGCAAACTCGGCAGCGCCAAGCCGTCGTCCGCAGCGCCACGACAAAACGGCTGGAGGCTGCTCGGGGCCATCCTCCTATACACATCTCTCGCGATCTAGAGATTGCCCCGAGGGGGCAAAGGCATGTAGCCTGGGGCGTGAGCCCCAGGTCGCCGGTCCCACAAGAGGCCCTGAGCCCCGAAGGGGCGACGGCAATTTTCCTCGGAGCGATGATCTGCCGTCGCCCCCTCCGGGGCTTTGGAATGGGGTCGGCGCCTTACCTGGGGCTCGCGCCCCAGGCTACATGCCTTTGCCCCTTCGGGGCAAAACACCCGGCAATCATGGCCATCAGCCTTGTCCTCGTGGAATCAAGAACATAGAATAGCGAAAGCACCTTCGATAGAAACAGACGCATGAAGAAGCCCCGCATCTACATCGACACCTCAGTAATCGGCGGCTGTTTTGACGTCGAGTTTGCAGAATGGTCGAACGGCCTCATGGCCGATTTTGCGGCAGGCGCTTACATGCCCATTCTTTCCGATGTGGTGGCAGCCGAGGTGCAAGACGCTCCGGAAAAAGTACGCAAGGAATATGAGGCTATTCTGCGCGGTGAGCACGAATTCGTTCTCGTCAATGAAGAGGTCGTCGAACTGGCGGATGCCTACCAGCGGCGAAAGATCCTCACGCCCAAGTTCTATGATGATGGCCTGCATATCGCTCTTGCCACCGTAGCTGAAGCGGATTTGTTGGTAAGCTGGAACTTCAGGCACATTGTGCATTTCGATAAAATCCGACTGTTCAGCTCTGTGAACCTGGAACTGGGCTACAAGCCATTACAGATCTACTCCCCGCGGGAAGTAACGAGAGCTTAGAGGGGTCAATTTATGCATGAACCTGAGATTAAAGCGGTTGAAATGGTGCGC
>DASWQX010000907.1:0-2551 GCA_036403495.1 Thermoanaerobaculia bacterium | reverse complement strand
CGCGCCCCAGCTTGCGGCCGATGGCCAGCTCCTGGGCCACCAGATACTGGTAGTCGTTCGAGTAGCCGCGGGTCAGGTTGCGGAGCAGCTTGCGCGACTTGGTGTCGTAGAGGACGAGGTCGATCTTGCCGCGGTAGACCGTCAGCGCGGCCACCAGGTCGCCCGAGGGCGAGGCCACCGGCGAGGTCGTCTCGGAGCCCTCCTGGTAGTCCTCCTTGATCCGGAAGACGTGCCCGAAGTCCGAGGGCTCGCCCGTCTGCACCAGCGCCGGCAGGTACTTCTTGCGCAGCCAGCGGCGGAACTCGATGTCGAAGTCCTCGGGCTCCATCTTGAAGGCGCGCTTGATAGCCCGGTCCACCCGGCCGCCCAGGGTGTTGCGGACCTCGTAGATGAGGTCGAGGAACCCCTCCTTGCCCCAGCGGTCCTCGACGAAGTCGAACACCGCGTGGCCGAAGCGATAAGCGAAGAAGCCGGCGAAGTTGACGCGGGTGACCGGCGGGATGATGTCGTTGACCACCGCGTCGCGCAGGTACATCTTGTCGCGCTCGGTCTCGTCCTTCGCCATGTAGCTCGCCATGCCCTCCATGAACCAGATCGGCGGCCCGGCGATCGCCCGCGCGACGCTCCCCTGGAAGAGCATCTTGAACTGGAAGATGTGGGTCATCTCGTGGAGCATCAGGTGCATCAGCTCGGCGTCCGGCAGGTCGATCGGCATGACCATGCGGAAGCGCGCCGGGCTGGAGAACGCGCCGGTGCCCTCGTCGATGAAGTTGAGCTCGACGTTGTTCTGCTCGAACGCCGAATGGGTGGCGTAGTAGATCAGCGGGATCGGTTCCTTGATCTGGAAGTTGAACGCCCGCGAGAGCTGGTCATAGCCGCTCTCGGCGAAGGAGACCACCTTCTGGAGCTGCGGCTCCTCGCTCTTGTAGAAGTAGACGTTGAAGTGCGGCGAATGGTAGATCTCCCACTTCAGGTTCCGGTAGGTGACCTTGTTCTTGCCGAACCCCTCGCCGTAGATCTGGGGGCCGAACTGGGCGCGCGCGGGCGCCAGGGCCAGGAGCATCCAGGCGATTCCGGCGGCGAAGGCGAGGACCGCGACGAACGGGCGATGCGATGAGCGCGTCAACGAGATCTCCTTTGCACGAGCACTCCAGGTCTACTGCATGTACCTCTACTGAGTGAAGAGAATGCGGCTGGCTTCGACCTCTTTCTGCGTGAACACGTTCACGATCCGGTCCTCGAGCGAGAGGAGGTTCTCGAACATGCCCGCGAGAGGATCGGTGTTCTCGCCCTCGAAGCTCTGAAAATCCTTGAAATTGTCCTGGTAGAGCAGCGCGCCGGTCTTGCCGTCGTAGACCTGCATCAGGATGTCGTACTGGAAGCCCGTCTGCTCGACCAGCACCTGGCGGAGGTAGGTCCGGCCGTTGTAGGGGGAGGTGTACTCCTCGGTGCGGTAGCCGCTCTTGTCCTGGATGTCGAAGTCGAGGCCGCCGGCGAGCACCAGGTCGGCGCCGGTCCGCTCGCCCAGGGCGTGCCAGAAGTCGGTCTGCTTGGCGAGCTGCGAGAGGTCGTAGGTCGGATAGTCGATGTTCCCCGGCTCCAGCACCTTCAGCTCGGTCTCGCGGCGCAGGATCTTGACCAGGTAGCGCTCGAACTCCTTCTGCACGTCGATGTCGCGCCCCTTGACCTTCTCCGCCCCCTCCTGGCGCACCACCAGGAAGGGGACGACCGCCACCGTCTTGCGCCCTTGCAGGTCGAGCTTCGCGCGCTGCGGGAGCTTCAGCTTCACCTCCGTCGAGCCGGCGAAGGCGGGCAGGGAGACGAGCGCGAGGAGGGTCGCGAGGACGAGCGGGCGGTTGCGGATCATTCGATAACTCCAGTTGCTTGCAAGATTTCTACAATCGTCTATAGGGGCGGCCGGATGTCTGCGGGCGGCGGCGGCACGTCCGTTGGAGGGGGCGGTGCGTCCCCAGGCGTGGACGGCTCGGCGGGGCCCGGATTCACCCGCGGCGCCGCCGGCATCGCCGGATGCGTCGCGGAGGTGGACTTCGGCAGGCCGCCGGCCTTCGTCTTGTCCCCCTTGTACCCCTGGTAGAACTCGACGAAGCGGGAGTAGTTGGTGCGGACCCCCTTGTCATTGGGGTCCAGCTTGAGCGCCTTCTGGTAGTAGGAGAGCGCCTTGTCGAACTGGCCGGCGGCCTCGTAGGCCACCCCGATATCGCTCTGGATGCGGGCGTTGTTCGGGTCGAGCCGCTCCGCCGCCTCGAAGCGGAAGAGCGCCTCGTGCCAGAGCCCGCGGCGGGCCATGTCGACGCCGAAATCGAGCTGCGAGGAGGCCTTGTCCGGCTGGCGGTTGGAGCTGCAGGCCGCCAGCGTGAGGGCGGCGAGGAGGGAGACGGCGGCGGCGCGCGAAGGCATCAATGGAACCTCTAAGAGGGTCCGGTGCCAGGACCGGGTCAGTAGATCGATGAGAGTCATCGCCCTTGAATTCCGAGGGGTAAGTATACACAACGCATGCCGGGCGTTACGGCCGGTCCGGACGCCTTCCGGC
>DASWQX010000906.1:0-3456 GCA_036403495.1 Thermoanaerobaculia bacterium | reverse complement strand
TACCTGCTCTATCAGGCGACCGGCCAGGCGCCGATGATCCCTCTCGACGAGGCGCTGCGGCCGACGTGGCTCTTCGGCCACACGGTGCATGAGGGGTGCGACCGCGCCGGCTACTACGAGCAGGGGGACTTCGCCCACGAGTACGGGTCGCCAAAGTGCATCGTGAAGCTCGGCTGCTGGGGGCCGGTGGTCAAGTGCAACGTGCCCAAGCGCGGGTGGATCAACGGCGTCGGCGGCTGCCCCAACGTCGGCGGCATCTGCATCGGCTGCACGATGCCGGGCTTCCCGGACAAGTTCATGCCGTTCATGGACGAGCCGCCGGGCGCCACCGTCTCGACGGCCGCGAGCGGAATCTACGGCAGCCTCATCCGCGGGCTGCGCGGGATCACCGCCCGGACGGTCGACAAGGAGCCGAAGTGGCGCCACCGCGGCAAGGAGCTGACCACGGGGTACCAGAAGATCTGGTGAGCCGGTGGCGAGACAGACCGCCAGGAATTTACCGATCGAGGAGACCAACATGGCAAGCGACGAGCACGACAGCGTCACCCAAAAGGACCAGCCTGGCCACCCCGAGAACGTCGGCAAGAGCACGACCGGCAAGGGCGAGGACGTCTTGAAGAAGGACGGCCAGGAGGCGGGGCGCTACGATGTCGAAGACGAAGCAACCGGCCGTCCGGTCGGCAAGTCGACACTGCGTGACGTGACCGGAGTCGATCCCAAGGAACCCAAGAGCTGAACGCCTGAACCCAAAAGGGGGGTACGAGATGGCGACCGCTACACCGCAGACCCAGACGAACCTCGTCGAGATGCACTGGGACCCGATCACGAGGATCGTCGGCAGCCTGGGGATCTACACCAAGATCGACTTCGAGCAGCGGCGGGTGGCGGAGTGCCACAGCACGTCGTCCATCTTCCGGGGCTACAGCATCTTCATGAAGGGCAAGGATCCCCGGGACGCTCACTTCATCACCAGCCGGATCTGCGGCATCTGCGGCGACAATCACGCCACCTGCTCCTGCTATGCCCAGAACATGGCCTATGGCGTGAGGCCCCCCGCCCTGGCCGAGTGGATCGTCAACCTCGGCGAGGCCGCCGAGTATATGTTCGACCACAACATCTTCCAGGAGAATCTGGTCGGCGTCGACTTCTGCGAGAAGATGGTGCGCGAGACCAACCCGGGAGTGTGGGAGAAGGCCGCGAACACCCCGGCGCCGAACGCCGGCGCGCACGGCTACCGCACGATCGGCGACATCATGAAGTCGCTGAATCCGTTCGAGGGGGAGTTCTACCGCGAGGCTCTGCAGATGAGCCGCATGACGCGGGAAATGTTCTGCCTGATGGAAGGGCGGCACGTCCACCCCTCGACGCTGTATCCGGGCGGCGTCGGCACGGTGGCGACGATCCAGCTCTTCACCGACTACCTGAGCCGGCTGATGCGTTACGTCGAGTTCATGAAGCGGGTCCTGCCGATGCACGACGACCTCTTCGACTTCTTCTACGAGGCGATGCCCGGCTACGAGATGGTGGGGAACCGGCGCATCCTGCTCGGCTGCTGGGGGAGCTTCCAGGACCCGGCGGTCTGCAACTTCGAGTACAAGGACATGACCAAGTGGGGGCGCGCGATGTACGTGACCCCGGGCGTCGTGGTCGACGGCAAGCTGGTCACCACCGATCTGGTGGAGATCAACCTCGGCATCCGCATCCTCCTCGGCAGCTCCTTCTACGACGACTGGAAGGGCAAGGAGATCTTCGTCAAGACCGATCCCCTCGGCAATCCGGTGGACGAGCGCCATCCCTGGAACCAGCACACCCTGCCCAAGCCGCAGAAGCGGAACTTCGACGAGAAGTACAGCTGGGTTATGTCGCCGCGCTGGTACGACGGCAAGGACTACCTGGCGCTCGACACCGGCGGCGGCCCGCTGGCCCGCCTCTGGGCGACGGCGCTCGCCGGCATCGTCGACATCGGCTTCATCAAGGCGACCGGCAACAGCGTGCAGATCAATCTGCCGAAGACCGTGACCAAGCCGCCGGTGAGCTTCGAGTGGAAGATCCCGAAGTGGAGCAATACCATCGAGCGTAACCGGGCGCGCACCTACTTCCAGGCCTACGCCGCCGCCTGCGCCCTGCACTTCATGGAGCAGGCGCTGAAGGAGGTGCGGGCCGGCCACACCAAGACCTGGGAGCGGTTCGACGTGCCGAAGGACGCCATCGGCTGCGGCTTCACCGAGGCGGTGCGCGGCGTGCTCTCCCACCACATGGTGATCCGCGACGGCAAGATCGCCAACTACCACCCCTACCCGCCGACCCCGTGGAACGCCAACCCGCGCGACGTCTACGGCACGCCGGGCCCCTATGAGGACGCGGTCCAGGGGTGCCCGATTTTCGAGGAGAACCCGCGGGACAAGTTCAAGGGCATCGACATCATGCGGACCGTCCGCAGCTTCGATCCCTGCCTGCCCTGCGGCGTCCATATGTACCTCGGCGACGGCCAGGTCCTGGAGGAGCGTCACTCGCCGATCCTGGCGCCGCCGCCCCACATTTAGGCGACGGCCTCGAGTCACCGCCCCGGGGCCGCGAGGCTCCGGGGCGATCCGTATCCGAAATCTCTTGAGAAAGGGAGCTCGTGCCGGCAACCAACTCAACCCGCGCGGTCGGAGACCGCATCGAACAGTTGCTCGCGGAGCTGCGGGCGATCAACGAGCCGCGCGCCCGGGAGACCGCCGAGGAGCTGGTGCGCTCGCTCCTCGAGCTCTACGGCGGCGGGATCGCCCGCATGATGGAGATCGTCTACGAGAGCCCGCTCGGCGGTGAGCTGTTCGGCCGCTTCGCGGCGGACGACCTCGTCGCCAGCCTTCTGCTCCTCCACGGCCTCCACCCCGAGAGCGCCGAGGAGCGGATCGTCCGCGCGCTCGACGGCGTCCGTCCGTATCTCGCCTCGCACGGCGGCGACGTCTGGTTGCTGGGGATCGCGGACGATGTCGTTCACCTGCGTCTCGAAGGGAGCTGCCACGGTTGCCCGTCGTCGACCATCACGATGAAGCTGGCGATCGAGAAGGCGATCGAGGAGGCCGCTCCGGAGATCGTCCGCATCGAGGTCGAAGGCGTGGCCGAGCCCGGCGCGACGTCCCTGGCGGCGGCGCACGGGCAGGGAGGAGACTCGCTGGTGCAAATCGGCCTGCGCTGCCCGACCGAGCTCGAGAGGACCCTCATGGGTGACGGCCTTGGGTGACCGCCTTGAATGACGGCGAGGGAAGCGCGCGCTTCATCAGTCAGTTGCGGAGCCTGCGCGGCTCGCGGCCGCCGGCTCCCGCGGAGGAGCGGTGCGACTTCTGCGCCCAGCCTCTCGCGCCCCAGCACTCGCACGTCGTCCAGGTCGAGACCCGGAGCCTGCGCTGCGCCTGCCGCCCCTGCTACCTCCTGTTCAGCGCGGGGGGAGCGGCCGGCGGCAAGTTCCGG
>DASWQX010000905.1:0-2844 GCA_036403495.1 Thermoanaerobaculia bacterium | reverse complement strand
TCTTCTCTACTGGGGACAACGTATGAGCATCGCGGGCAAGGACCCAGCGGCCGTCAAGCTGTTTGCGATAGATTGTGATTCGATGACCCGCGAGCCTCGCTTCTTCGCTGTCGGCCGGGGTCACGGACAACGAGTCCTGGCTGCGCGTGTAGGCGACGTCGCCGACGACCACAACCTCTTCCAATTCGCTGATGCAATGGATTCGCGCTTGCTGGTGGGCCGCCGAGAAGGCGGCGGAAAATCCATCCTGGCCGAACGGCGCTTGGCCTGGATTGAGGAACACGACATCGTCCGCCATCAAGATGAGCAAGCGAGCCAGATCACCGGCGTTGACAGCATCGATCCAGGCTGAATGCGCCTCGCGGACGGCTCGTTCATCGGGTCTCATCTGCAGCGCATGGTTAGGCGACGTTGGGCTCAGCGAAATGTGTTCCGCAATCCTGATCTTTCTCATTTTGTGTTCACTCCTGTTAGATGATTTACAGGTGAGGCGCCTAACGCTGTAGCGACTCAGGAGTGTCAGGGAGACTTGCCCGCGCGGCTCCGGTCGGTCACCTGCGCCAGGATGCGCTGGAATTCCTCGTCCTGGCGGAGGTCGTCGAAGGTCTTCTCGTCGAGCTGAGTGGGATCGGAAAACCCCTTATCCACTGCGGTGTGGAGCGCCTCGAGCGCCTTCTTCTGGCCGGCCTTGCCTTTACGGGCCTGCGTGGACGCGATCAAAACCCAGACGTCGGGATAGTCGGGACGGACCTCGGCGCCGACCATCATCATGAAGATGGCGCGGTCGTACTCCTTCTTCTCGATGAGCGACTGCGGCAGGTAGAACATGGTCTGTCCCGAATAGGTGGTGAGGATCCGCTGGGCCGAGACGCTATCCTCGGGGTCGCTCCCGGCGGCACGAATCTTGAGCTCGGGGACCTTGAGAGCGGCTGCGACCTGAGCGGGGGTCATCGAGTCGCTGGTCGGATTGCCCAGCCCCAGGGCGCTTGGAGCCTGGGCGAGGAGGTCCTTGTCGCGACGGTCGCGGTCGGCCCGCTCGCGAAGCTCCTTCTGACAGGCCGGCGAGGCGGCGAGGGCGGCCGCCTCTTTCTGGGCTTCCGAGACATCGCGCAGGCCGGCGTAGTCGGCGGCCATCGCGGTCCAGGTGTGGAGGGCATCCGCGGGATGGGCGGCCTGCGACCTGGCCGTCTCGCGGTCGCGATTCCACTCCGCCTCGACGAGCGCGGGCCTCTTCTCCCGCTTGCCCGTCTTCATGGCCTGGATCTCCATCCAGGCGACCGCCTTCATCGCGAGCTCGGGGGGCGGCCAGTCGTGACGTCCGGCGAAACGCTCGATGCGGTGTGACAGGGAGAGGGCCCCCATCGCCGCGTCGAGGTCGTTCATCTCGTACCAGTTGAAATCGCGGTCCCCCACCGTGCCGAAGAAGGCGAAGGGATTGTCCTTCTTCGGCGGGGTATTGAAAGGGAAACCGGCGCCGGCGCCGATGATGCCGGCGATCGATCCCGGCGTGGTGAGGGCGAGGACGCAGGCGAAGCGCACGGTGCCGGAGTAGCCCGCGGCGTAGATCCGTGCATCGTCGATCGAGAAGCGGGCGTGGGTGTCGGCCCACAGGGCGTGCATGGCGGTGATGTTAGGCCTTATGGGCCCGTCGCTCGCCGAGTTCCAGGAGCTGACCACGATCCAGCCGTGGGCCTCGGCGGCTGCCTGGAAGAGCTCGGCGACCCGCTTGCCGTTCGCGCGGGCGTCGAAGGCGTAGAGGACAGGCCAACGGCGGTCCGGCGTGTAGCTGGACGGGAGGTAGAGAGCATACGACTGGTCGGGCTGGCCGGCGCAGGCCACCTTCTCGACCAGGACGCCGCGCGGCGGCGCGGCGGGCTTGGCCGGAGGCGCGGGCTCCGCGAGGCCGCAGGCCGGGCGGAGGGCCCAGGCCAGGGCGATCAGGAGGGCTGGGAAGAGCGGATGGCGCATGGTCTCCCCAGGATACCTGGATTCGGTGGCGCCGGCCGGTTGGCCTTGACTCGGTTAGATTGACCGGCCCTGGCGGCACACTTCCGGACCCGCCCCCACCTGCTCTCCCTCCGAGCTCTGCGAGCTAGAGGTCATCAGGTTTCTTCAGTCACCAACGAGAACGCCACAGTTTACGCGGGTCAGACATTGTGTCGTGTCTTGAGTATCGTCACCGCCTCCAACGACCTGCTTGGTGTCGAGGTCCCGAAGGATCTCCTTGGAAAGCATGAGTTTCTTCACGGTCTTTTTCATGAAATCCTCCTGAGAGGACGTATTCTACCTCAGAATGCTCTGGCGAGGGCGTCCGTTCGCCCGGGCGTCGAAGGCTCCTCTCTCTCCTTACCCTCTCACAAACCTAAGCGGTTCTAGGGCGAGCAAGTTTCGGACCCCATTTTACGTCTTATTGGGGCATGAGCCGACGACTCCGCTTCATCCCGGACGACGGTGCCCTGGTCGAGGTCACCACCCGAACCCTCCACAGCCGCTACCTCCTCCGGTCCAGCCCGGAGCTCGACGAAATCATCGTCGGCGTCCTCGGACGGGCCCAGCGTCTCTACGAGGTCCGCATCTGTGGCTACCTGTTCCTCTCCTCGCACTACCACCTTCTGCTCCACGTGGACAATGCCCGCCAGCTCGCGCTCTTCATGGCGTACGTGAACTCCAACCTCGCCCGCGAGATCAGCCGCCTCTACCGCTGGCCGGAGAAGATCTGGTCGCGGCGATATCAGGCGATCGTGATCAGCGGCGAGGAAGCCGCCCAGATCGCGAGGCTGAGATACCTCCTCGCGAACGGCAGCAAGGAGGGGCTCGTCGCGCGTCCCCAGGACTGGCCGGGAG
>DASWQX010000904.1:0-3326 GCA_036403495.1 Thermoanaerobaculia bacterium | reverse complement strand
ATGGCGACCGGCAGGAGCGGCAAGAGCCAGAACCGGGCTCCCCTTCGCCAGACGCGACGGACCTCGCTGACTCGATGGACCCAGACCAGGGCGCCGGCGGCGTACAGGAAGGTCGCGGCAGGCAAGGCCCAGAGCTTCATGGCCGTGGAAGCCCCGAGGTGGTCGGGGGCCAAGCGAAGCCACCACCCGCCGACGTAGAGGGCGAGGAGGATCTCGACCTTCCGGTTCACGAAGCGTCTGGTGCTTTTGGGTGACGAGCGTCCCGTCCACCATGCGACCATCGCGAGCAGAAAGAGGACGAGAGCTCCCGCGGCCTCGAAGACCCAGGGGGCGTAGTCGTAGCGGGAGCCAGCCGAGGCGCCTTGCGCGGCTTCCCCGGTCCAGAGTGAAGAGCTGATGATTCCGGCAGCCACGCTCAGGGCGAGGAATTCCGAGAGGACCCTGCGCTTTCCTTCCACCGGCGCAGTCAGGGGCGGGGAGACCAGCGGGATGCGGACGGTCAATCCGGCTCCCGATCCCGGCGTGCTGGCGACCTCCAGCGTTCCGCGCAGCGAAACCGCGCGCTCCTTCAGGTTCCGCAGGCCCATGCCCGAGATCGCCGCCGCCGGGTCGAAGCCCTGGCCGTCGTCCACGATCCGGAGCATCACCTCCTCGTCCTGGCGCCCCAGCCAGACCCGGACGGACCGGGCCCGCGCATGCCGGGCAACATTGGCGAGCATCTCCTGCCCGATCCGGAAGAGGGCGTCCTGCGCGCCGGGCGGCATCCGGTCGTCCGGGACCGGCTCGCCGATCTCCAGGGTGACCTCGGCGCCGGTCCGGTATCCCAGGGCTTCGCACTGCTCCCGCAGCGCCTCGATGAGCCCGGCCGTACCGAGGGCCTCCGGGCGGAGCTGGTGGAGCATCGCCTGCATCTCCACCATCGCCTCGTGGGCCGAGCGGCGGACGTCCGCCAGCGCGCCGCGGGCTCCCTCGGGGTCGCTCTCCCAGCGCTCCTGGGCGGTGGCGGTGCCGACATTGATGCTGAAGAGCTGCTGCTTGATCGAATCGTGGAGATCGCGTGCCAGCCGGTTCCTCTCCTCCTGGGCCGCGGACTCCTCGATCTGGCGCAGCAGGCCCTGGCGGATCTCCCCCGGGATCTTGAGGGCCGCGATCTCGGCGGCGGTCTCCTCCGAGCGCAAGGGCCGGCGACCCATCCAGGCGAAGGCCGCGGCGATGGCGAGGGGAACCGCCATCAGGAGCCACCCCGCCCCGTCGCCGCCGAACGCGACCTGTTCGAAGAAGACCATGAGGGCGATCAGGGCATAGGCGAGGCCGAGCCAGAGCGCGAGCTTGCGGAGCTCGCCGACCAGGGAGAGGGCGCTCTGCGCCAGGAGCGCGATCGCCAGTCCGGCGATGGTGATCGCCATGAGGTGCACCCGGGAGAGGTCCTGGGCGTAGGAGCCGACCTCGTATTTCACCGGAAACGGCAGCCGGGGGCTGAAGGCGATTTGCAGGGCGGCCGCGAGGAGGACCGCCATGTTGAAGGCGATGAATCGGCGGAGCGTTTTCATGGCTTCCAGTGTAGGGGCCGGTCGGCTGCGAGATCATCGCCCGAAGGGCGGAATTTTCGCTCCCCCGAACGGGGGAGGGGCGGCCTGTGGCAGAATCCGGGCTTCGAAGGAGGGGTCCTTTTGCGCAGAGTGGGAATCTTCGGCTGGGGTATCGTGGCGCCCCGTTCACCCAACGTCGACGCGTTCGCGGCCAACCTCGCGTCGACCGAGAGCTGGCTGGAGCCCTTCAACGGCTTCGGCCCGGACAACTTCCTCGTCGGCGTGCCGGACTTCCGGTTCGCCGACTACCGCGAATGGATCGCCTCCCGCTTTCCGCCCGCCCGCTTCCATCAGCTCGAGGAGAAGATGGACGTGCCGGTGCAATACGCGATCGGCGCCTTCATCCAGGCGCTGGGGCAGAACCCGGGGCTGGAGGCCGAGCTCCGGTCGCTCGGCACCGCCGCCCATGTCTACATGGGCACCGGTCTCGGCTGCGTCAACACGATCTCGCAGAACACCCGCGCCCTCGACCGCGCCCAGCGCCGGTGGGACCGCTTCTGGGGCGAGCGCAACCCGGCTTTCCAGGAGTACGACGGGACCGGCACCGGGAACGGCGAGCCCTACGTGGGCATGCCGGCCGATCCGGCGACGGTCGCCGACCCCGAGGACCGCTACGAGGCCGAGACCGCCTGGTGGCACTTCTGGGCCGGCTCCTCGCCGGACCTCCACCAGTACCTGCGCGAGCTGGCCGAGATCGAGGGGCTGAACGTCCAGGGGGACATCGAGAAGAGCAAGGTCAGCGTGATCAAGGAGAAGCAGCGCCGCCTGAAGTCCCTCCACGAGAAGTGGCAGACGCCGGTGCCCCCCTGGCAGTCGGTGTCGCCCAACGTGGTGTGGAACATCTGGAACACGCCGGCGGCGCAGATCTCGATGATGGGGCACATCACCGGCCTCGCCTTCGCGCCGGTGGCGGCCTGCTCGACCTTCGGCGTCTGCCTGAAGCTCGGGATGGACGCCATCCGGCGGGGCGAGGCCAAGGCGGTGGTGATCGGTGCCACCGATCCGCCGCCGCTCGGCCTGGCGGTGGGGGCCTTCTACTCGGCGCGGGTGATCTCGGCCGACGCCGCCGTGTCCAAGCCGCTCACCGGCCTGCGCGGCACCCACGTCGCCGGCGGCGCCGTGCTCTGGATCCTGGGCGACCTCGACTATATGCGGGAGAAGGGGTTCAAGACGCTGGGGATGGAGCCGGTCGCGGTGGGGGTCAGCTCGGACGCCGACCACATCATCACTCCGTCGATCCACGGGCCGACGGCGGCGATCGAGAACGCCTTCGCCGAGTCGGGCGTCCGTCCCGAGGACCTCGCCACCTGGGACCTCCACGCCACCGCCACGCCGGGGGACTACCGCGAGGTCGAGACCCTGCGCGGGGTGGTCCCGGATTCGGTTGTGGTCACCGCCCGCAAGGGGACCTTCGGCCACGGCATGTCCGCCGGCGGCGGCTGGGAGCTGACGGCGCAGTACCTCGGCTTCGAGCGCGGCCGGCTCTATCCGACCCCGCTCCACCGCGGCGAGCTCAACCGGGAGATCGAGAAGATCCACGACCTCTACGTCTTCGACGAGCCCTGCGCCGTCGCCAAGGGGGTAGCCGGGAAGCTGTCGATGGGGATCGGCGGGATCAACGCCTGCGTGATCTCGCGGCCGTGGTGAGGGGCGAGTCCGCCCGGGCATCAATGCCCGGGCTACGCCGGAAACGAAAAGCCGGCTAAAGCCGGCTCTTGGCGCGAGGTTGCATTTCAG
>DASWQX010000903.1:0-8276 GCA_036403495.1 Thermoanaerobaculia bacterium | reverse complement strand
GGTTCCCGCGGCCCCGCCGGCCGCCGCGCCGCCGTCGGCATTGGAGGCGGCCGCCGAGCCGCTCCCCGCCGCGCCGGCTCCCCCGCCACCAGGGAGGCCCGCGCCGCCGGGCTTGGCTCCGGAGTCGGCGGCGGCGAGCACCCCCACCACCTCCAGCCAGACGTCGTTGACCTTCACCAGCTCCCCCACCGCCTGGCCGTAGCCGAAGAGGTCGCGGCGGACCTCGGAGCCGATCACGCAGACCTGGGCGTGGGTGCTCTCGTCGAGCGGATCGAGGAAGCGCCCCTCGGCGAGGGTGAGGTGGGCGAGCTCGGCGTGGCGGGGGATGACGCCGTAGACGGCGGCGCCGTCGCTCTTCCCACCCGGCGAGATCACCTTGTAGGGGTCGATGCGGATGCGCGGCGCCACCAGGTCGACCCCCGGCACCGCCTCGGCGATGGCGGCGGCGTCGCGCTGGGAGACGCCGAGCGACTTCTGGCGGATCTCCTTCAGCTCGTCGTCCTTGAAGCTCTTGGCGCGCACCAGCACGTTGCGCAGCCCCAGCCGCTCGATCGAGGCGAGCGCCTGGCGCTCGGCCCCGGCGCCGATCGACATCATGGCGATCACCGCGCCGACCCCGAAGATCATGCCGAGCATGGTCAGCGCCGAGCGCAGCTTGTGCGCCGCGAGATTGTCGAGCGCCGAGCGGAAGGCTTCCTGGGGCGTCATCGAAAGTCGGCTCTTCGGATCATCCGATCATGATCGTCACGCCGCCGCCCCGGCCGTTGCGCGCGGGGGGAGCGGCGGGGCGCGCCGACGGCTTGATCTCGGGCTCGCCGGCGGGGCGCGTGGGATCGCGCAGGGCGAGCACGTCGCCGGCGGAGATCCCCGAATCGATCACGATCCGTCCCATCGTGGAGGCGCCGAGCTTGACCTCGACCGGCTCGAAGCCGCCCTGCTTCCCCCGGCGGAAGACGATCGAGCGCCCCTCGCGGTCGAACACCGCCTGGCGGGGGACCAGCAGGGCGCCCTTGCGCTGGTCGAGCAGGAGATTGGCGATCACCCGCTGCCCCGGCTTCATCACCCTGGGATCGGTGCGGGCGAGCGCCAGGGTGACGGCGAAGTACTGCACCGGCGAGCCGGGGATGCGCGGCTTGGCCAGCGCGTCCACCCGCTGGATGCGGGCGGGATAGGTCACCCCCGGCGCCGATTCGACCGCGACGGTGGCACTCTTGCCGGCCTTGAGGCCGCCGGCGTCCGCCTCCAGCACGTAGACATCGGCCTCCATCGTCGACAGGTCGGGGATCTCGGCCAGCGGCTGGCCGTTCCAGACGCTGTCCCCCACCCGCGTGGTGTCGCCGCGCCAGTTGCGCTTGAGGATCAGCACGCCGTCGTGGGGCGCGACGACGGTGAGCGACTGGAGCCCCGCCTTCGCCTGCTGGATCTTGGCCTCGGCCTGGCGGACCTTGATCTGGAGCAGGGCGACCTCGGTACCGGTGAGCCGCTGGTGGCTCTGCTGCGACCCCTCGGCGTGCTTCTGCCGCTGGAGGGCGAGCCCCTGGTCGATGTCCGACTCGATGATCTCGCTGCGCGAATAGATGTCGGCGTCCTTCTTCTGGAACTGGCTGGCCTGCTCCAGCTCGACGCGGGCGATGGCGGCGTCCTGCTGGAGCTTGCGCACCTCGGAGAGCCCGGAGAGCTGCTCCTTCTCCATCTTGAGCTGGGCGCCCCGGAGGTCGTCCCCGGCGTCCACCAGCCGCTTCTGGAGAGTGCTGGGGTCGAAGCGGATGACGACGTCCCCCTGCTTGACCAGCGAGCCGTCAGGCGCCAGCCAGCCGATGCGGAAGGGGCCGGGCGCGCCCATCGGGACGGAGATCGGCGTCGCCCGCACCGCGTGGAGATCCCCCTGCGCCGGCACGGTGCGCACGAAGTCCCCCGCCTCGATCTTCTGGGTCGGCACGTCGGCGCCGGGGGGGCGCGACAGCGGCAGGAAGGCGCCGAGCGCGAGCAACGCGGCGACCGCCACGCCGGCGGCCAGGCCGAACCGGCCGAGCCGGCTCGCGGCGCGCTTCCGGGGATCCGGCTTCACCGGCTCTTCTCCGAGAGGTCGCGGGTGGAGACCCGGTCGCCCGCCTTGAGACCGGTCTTGACCTCCACCTGCCGGTCGTTGCGGGCCCCGAGCACCGGGCGCACCGCCTCGCTCCCCCAGCCGGTCCTGCGGTAGATCACCGGCCCGCCGGCGCGGTTGAACACCGCTTCCAGCGGCGCCACCAGGGCCTTTGCCACGCGCTCGATCTCGACGGTGCCCAGGAAGCGCATGCCGGGGCGCATCCGCTGCGGATCGGTGTGATCGAGGTCGATCTCCAGCCGGACCACCTTCAGGGGATTCACCTCGGAGCGGCTCTGCACGGCGCCGCCGATCGAGCGCACGCGGCCGGTGAAGACGTCGTCCGGATGGGCGTCGAGGCGGAAGCTGATCTTCTGGCCGACGGCGACGCGGCCGGAGTCGGCCTCGTCGATGTCCCCCTCTCCCTCCATGGCGCGCAGGTCGGGGATCTCGAGCACCGACTGGCCGCGCCAGCAGGAATCCCCCACCTTCTTCTTCTCCCCGTCGTCGGTGGCGACGTAGACCACCGTGCCGTCGCGCGGCGCCTTCACCATCATGCTGGCGACCGCCGCCTCCATGTCCTTGACGCGGACGGCGGCGCGGTCGCGCTTGCGGGCGAGAGCGGCGGCCTCGGTGGAGCCCTGGGCGGACTCCAGACCGACGCGCCCCTTGAGGTAGGCCACCTCGCGGCGGGCGATGTCCAGGTCCTCGCGCGACTTGGCGAGCTCCTTGGACGCCACCAGCTCGGCGGGCACGTCGACCTTGAGCGCCGCCTTGCGCGCTCGCGCTTCGGCCTCGGCGAGCTCGAGCTCGCGGTCGCGGCGCTGGACCTCCAGGTCGGTCTGTTTCTTCTCCAGCTCCTTCTGCGCCGAATCGCGCTCGGCCCGCTTGTCGAGGAGCTGCCGTTCGAGCTCCGAGGTGTCGAAGCCGAGCACCGGCTGGCCGGCGCGCACCGGCGCCCCCTCGGGAGCCATGAAGGCGATCTTGTAGTCCCAGACCTCGCTGATCTGCGGCGGGCCGATCCGCACCGCCTGCACCGACGAGAGCGTGCCCGCCACCGGCACCCCCACCACCAGGTCGTCGCGCCGCACCTCGGTCCAGCCGGCGGTGCCGGAGGCCGCGGCCCGCCCGGCCACCAGCCAGACGCCGACGACGAGCGCGAGGAGGAGGGCGCCACTCGCCGCGAAACGGGTGATCCGCCGCCGCCGCGGGCTCATCCGGGCCTCCCGTCCGCCGCGCCGTCGCGCGCGCCGTCCCGCGAACGCAGCCGGGTCCCCTCGGCGATTCCGGACTCGACTACGCACTCGTTCGCCGAGCAGGCCCCCAGCCGCACCGCCGCCGAGCCACCGGACGCCAGGAGCGCCCGCGCGCCCGTGCCGTCCGCCTTCACATCGAGGGCGACGCGCGGCACCAGCAGGGCGTCCCGCACCTCCGGCCCCATCACCTCGACGCGCACCGACATGCCCGGGCGCATCTTGCGGGTATCCGCCTGGTCGAGGGTGATCCGCACCGGGAAGTAGCGCAGCAGCGGGCTGCGCTTGGACTGCCGGGCCACCGGCGAGATGTCGACCACGTGGCCGCGGTAGGTGGTGGTGGGATAGGCGTCGAGCGTGCAGAGCACCTGGGCGCCCGGCGCGATCCGGCCGTCGTCGACGTCGGAGAGGCTGGCGTGGACGGCCAGCGACGAGAGGTCCGGCAGGGTCGCGATCGGCATCCCCGGCCAGGTGGAGTCCCCCACCTGGAACTTGCGCTCCTCGAAGGGCTGGTTGCCCACCAGCACCATGCCGTCGCGCGGCGCCTTGAGGTCGAGGGCCTGGATGGTCTCCTCGGCGTCGTGGATCTCCCGCCGCGACTTGTCGAGCGTGATCTTCTGGATCGCCACGCCGGTCGTGCTCGCCTTCGACTCGGTGGTGAGCACCTCCTGGGCCTTGGCGAGCTCGCTCTCGGCCTTCTTGAGGGCGAGCTGGCGCTCCTGGTACTCGCGGCGCGGCAGGATCTCCGGAGGCACCGAGGCGGCCAGCCGCGCCTTCTCCACCTCGGATTTCGCCTTGGCGACGTTGAACTGGCGCTCCGAGCCGGTCGTCTTCAGCTCGGCCTCGGCGGTGGCGAGGTCGCTGCCGGCCTGGGAGGCGGAGAGCCGCTTCTCCTCCAGGTCCGACGAGAACGTCGAATTGTCGAAGGAGACCACCGGATCGCCGGCCTTGACCAGGGCGCCGTCCTTGGCCAGCCAGCGGATGGTGAGCTGGAACGCATTGGTGCGCGGCACGTTCAGCGACTCCCCCCGCTCCGCCGCCAGCTCACCCGAGAGGATCAACCGCTGCCGGAGCACCCCCCGATGCGCCACCAGCCCCGAATCCCGCCCCGCCTGCGCCTGCGCCCCGGGCCCCGAGCACCCGGCGAGCAGCGCCGGGCACGCCAGGGAGGCGAGGAGGAGGCACAAAGGGGCGGATCGAGTTCCCATCATTTAGTTCAAAACGTATACGGCACCCGCGCATTCCTGTCTAGGGGGCAGGGCCTTCGCTGCCCTGTAAGTATACGGGCGAAGGCTGGGGAATGTTTGGGGGAGAGGGGAAGGCGGGACGTCTACCGCCTCCGTCGAAGGGATGAGGTCGCTGAGGAAATTACAGGAGCTGCTGCGGATCGACGTCGATCACCAGATCGTACCCGGGATTCTTCGGCAGCACCTCTTCGAGCATTCGATGGAGGCCGCGGCCGTCGGCGGAGCGGATGAGGAGCTGGAAGCGCCATTCGCCGCGCAGGCGCTCCAGGGGTGCGGGGGCGGGGCCGGAGAGGCGGGCGGCGCGGGAGAAGGGGTGGGCGGCGAGGTCGGCGGCGAGCTGCGAGATGAGCGCCCAGGCGCGGTCGCGGTTCTTGTCGCGGACGAGGAGCTGCACCATGCGCGTGAACGGCGGGTAGTGGAAGACGCGGCGGAAGCGCATCTCCTCGCGGGCGAAGCCTTCGTCGTCGCCGCGCAGGGCGGCCTGGATGGCGTAGTGGTCGGGATGGTAGGTCTGGATCACCACGCGGCCGGGGCGCTCTCCCCTCCCCGCCCGGCCGGCCACCTGCACGAGCAGGTTGTAGGTGCGCTCCACCGCCCGGAAGTCCGGGAAGCTCAGGTAGGCGTCCGCCGCCAGCACGGCGGTCAGGGCGACGTTCGGGAAGTGATGCCCCTTCGAGACCATCTGGGTGCCGATCAGCACCTTTACCTCGCCACGGTCGAAACGCTCCAGCACGGCCGCCGGCCCCCCTGGGCGGCGGGCGGTGTCGCGGTCGAGAACGTCGACGGGGACGTCCGGGAAGAGCTCCTTGAAATCGTCCTCCACCCGCTCGGTGCCGGCGCCGATCGCCTCCAGCGCGTCCTCCTGGCAGTTCGGGCAAACCTTGGGGGCGGGGATCATCGAGCCGCAGTAGTGGCAGACCAGCCGCCGGTCGCGCCGGTGGTAGGTGCGCGGCAGGCCGCAATCCTCACAACGCATGTCCTCGCCGCAGGCGCGGCAGAGGAGCATGGGGGCGTAGCCGCGGCGGTTGCGCAGGAGGATGATCTGGTCGCCGTCAGCGAGGGCTTGGCGGATCTCCTGGCGCAGGCGCTCGGAGAAGTGGACCTCCCCGGGGCGGCGCGAAACCCCCTCCTCGCGCAGGTCGACAAGGATCCCCTCGGGGAGCGTGCCCTGGCCGGCGCGCTGGTCGAGTGTAAGAAGCTCCAGCTTCCCCCGCTCGGCGTTGTAGCGGCTCTCCAGGCTGGGCGTGGCCGAAACCAGGAGGGTGGCGGCGCGCGCGTCCCGGCCACGGACGAGCGCGAGGTCGCGGGCGTTGTAGCGCGGCGAGATCTCCTGCTTGTAGGAGGAGTCCTGCTCCTCGTCCACCACGATCAGGCCGAGGTCGGCGACCGGGGCGAAGAGGGCGGAGCGGGGGCCGAGCACCACGCGCGCCTCGCCGCGGCGCACCCGCTCCCACTCCTGGTGGCGCTCGCCGACGCCCATCCCCGAGTGTAGGATGGCGAGGTGGTCGCCGAAGCGGAGCTCGACGGCGCGGGCGAGCGCCGGCACGAGGGCGATCTCGGGGACGAGAAGGATGGTCGACCGGCCGCGCGCGAGCGCCTCCTCGGCGGCGCGCAGGTAGACCTCGGTCTTGCCGGAGCCGGTCATCCCCTGGAGCAGCAAGGGGGCGAACTCGCGGGCGTCGACCACGGCGGTCAGCCGGTTCAGGGCGTGCTGCTGGTCGCCGCGCAGGAGGATCTCGGGGCGTTTGGACGCTGTTCCCGGGAGAACGCCCATCATGTGGCGGTCGAGGGAGAGGCGCTCGACCTGGGTGAACTGGCGGAGCACGCCGAGCGAGACCAGCCGCCGCACCACGGCGGGCGTGCACTCGATGGCCGCGGTGACCTCGGCCGTGGTGGCGGGGCGCCCCAGGGCCGCCAGGTAGTTGATCACCTCGCGCCCGGCGACCGACTTCCCCGCCAGGGCGAGATGGGTCGCGAGGCCTCCCGGCGCCAACTCGACGGCGTTGATGTAGCGCGCCGACCGCGCCCGGTGCTCGGCGCTGCCGATCCGCCCCCCCTCGGCGAGCGCGGCGAGCGTGGCCTCGAAGTCCGGCAGGGCGCCGACCCGCGACTGCAGCTCGGCCACGCTCATCCGCCCCCCCTCGCGCAGGGCGGCGATGACCGCCGCCTCGGACTCCCCGCGCGGCGCGGCGAGGGCACCGCGGTCGTTCAGCCAGACCTTGCGGTCCCCCCAGGGGGGCAGGTCGCCCGGCAACATCGAGCGGACCACCTCGCCGAGCGGGGCCATGTAGTAGTCGGCGGTGAAGCGGGCGAGCTCGAGGAGGTCCGGCGTCACCACCGGCTTGCGGTCGAGGATCTCCACGAGCGGCCGCAGGGTCACCCCTTCCGGCCGCTCCTCGTGGACCCTGACGATCAGCCCGGTCAGCCGCCGCCGGCCGATCAGCACCCGCGCGCGCACGCCGGGCACCGCCTGCGCGTCCCAGGCGGCCGGGACCTCGTAGGTGAGGGGGTCCGGCAGCGGGAGCGGCAGGGCGACGTCGGCGAGGCGGGGCATGCGGGGCTCCATGGGGAGGACATCGTGGCACAGGTTGAAGGACCCCTCATCACCCCGGCCCTCTTCTCCCATCCCTCCCCCCACCCTGACGGGGAGAAGAGGGGGACTCTCCGATGAGGCCATTCCTGAGTCCCTGCATTGTCTTTCATTGCTTTTCTCCCCTCTCTCCCCGGCGGGCGGGTGGAGGGATGGGAGAGAGGGGCCGGGGGAGTGAGGGGCTGGGAGGGGGAACTATCGGCGCCCCTACCCCGCCCCCTTCCTCCGGCACGCCTCCGAGCAGAAAACCGCCTCCCCCCGCCCCTTCAGCGCCCGATTCGGCACGATGTAGGTGCCGCAGGCGGCGCACTGGACCAGGGTTTCGGCAACGACGGCGCGGGGGGGCGGCGGGGTCTTCGGCGCCGGCGTGGCGGGGCCGAAGACGACAGCTTTGAGCTGAGCGCTGAAGCTCTTCACCGCCAGCCGGAGGATGACGAGGAGGAGAATGATGCCGAGGATCCTCGTCATGGGACGGTCAGGGGACGCGGGCCACCGCGTCGGCGAGCTTCTTGACGTCCGGATTGGCCGGCTGCATCTGCTGGAGCTTCGCCAGGGCAGCCTTGGCCTCGGCGGTCTTCTTGAGGTCGAAGGCGAGCACCACCACCTCGTTGTAGTAGGACTGCCAGTGGTTGGGGTCGAGCTTCTTCGCCCGGTCGAAGAGGGCGAGCGCCTTGTCGAACTGCCGCAGCCCGCGGTAGGTGATGCCGAGGTCGGTCATGACGTCGGTATCGTTGGGCTTGAGCTCCAGGTAGTGGGCGTAGAGCTCCTGGGAGCGCTGCCAGTTCTGGATGTCGAAGTTGAGGTCGGCGAGCTTGCGCACGGCCGCCGCGTCGTTGGGGTTCTTCTCCACGAAGTCGCGGAGCTGTTGGATCTCCGCCATGGCGGGTCCGCCGCCGGCTCCCGCGCCGGGACCTGCGCCGACACCCGCGGGGTCGGCGGCCGGCGCGCCGGCCGCCGCCTCGCCTCCGCCCGTCGCGCCGCCGCCCTCGTTGCCGTCGACGATCTGCGCCCGTAGCGCCGGGGTGAGGCGCGGCGGCTGGCGGGTGGCCATGGCCTCGAACATCAGGTAGGCCACAACGAAGCCGACCAGCAGGCCGCCC
>DASWQX010000902.1:0-1670 GCA_036403495.1 Thermoanaerobaculia bacterium | reverse complement strand
GGTCGACCGAGCGCAACATTTCAGCGGTAGTGGCCGCGGCGGACGCCCGCCGGGCGGTGCGCCACGTCCACGCCCAGCTCTTCGAGCGGCGGCCCGAGCTGCAGCTCATCGTCTGGGGGGTGGGCAACGTCGGCTCGAAGCTGCTGCGGAAGATCGGCGAGCATCAGGCCCGCGCCGGCCGGCGGGTGGAGCTCAAGCTCTGCGGCGTGGCCAACTCGAAGCGCTGCGCCTTCAACGCCGAGGGGCTCGACCCCGTGGGCTGGGCCGCCAGCCTCGACGCCGCCACCCTCCCCTCCTGCCTCGACGCCCTGCTGCAGGAGCTCGGCCGCGCCCGGCTGGTCAATCCGGTCTTCGTGGACTGCACCTCGGACGGCCAGGTGGCCGCCGCCTACGGCCGGCTGTTCGAGGCCGGGCTGCACGTGGTGACGGTGAACAAGAAGGCCAACAGCGCCCCCTTCGAGGACTACGTGCGGCTGCACGAGACCAGCGATCTGCTCAAGCGCCGCTTCTTCTACGAGACCAACGTCGGCGCCGGCCTGCCGGTGATCGGCACCCTCCAGGGCCTGCTCAAGGGGGGCGACCGGGTGCTGCGGCTGGAGGCGATCCTCTCCGGCTCGCTCTCCTTCCTGCTCGGCGCGCTGGAGGACGGCGTGCCGTTCTCCGAGGCGGTGCGCACGGCCCGCGACCGCGGCTTCACGGAGCCCGATCCGCGCGACGACCTCTCGGGGCTCGACGTGGCGCGCAAGCTCCTCATCCTGGCCCGCGAGCTGGGCGCCACGATCGATCTGGCGGACGTCCAGGTCGAAGGGGTGCTGCCGCCCGACTTCGACGCCTCGGGCGGCATCGACGAGTTTCTCGCCGGTTTGCCGCGGCTGGACGGCCTGTTCGAGGGACGGCGGGCCCGGCTGGTCGAGGAGGGGAAGGTGCTGCGCCACGCCGCCGTCATCGAGTCGGTGAACGGCGGCTTCCGCTGCCGCGTGGGGGTGGAGGCGGTGGGCCCCGAGCATCCGCTCTACGCCGTGCGCGGCGGCGAGAACGCCTTCTCGTTCCTCACCGAGCACTACCAGCCGACGCCGCTGGTGGTGCGCGGCTACGGCGCGGGCGGCGAGGTCACCGCCGCCGGGGCGCTGGCGGACCTGCTCAAGATCGTCGCCTGATGGGATGACATAATCCCGCCCGGAATGAGATTGCGAGCCTACGCCCCCGCCAGCATCGGCAACTTCGCCGCTGGCTTCGACCTCATGGGCGCCGCGCTCTCCCCGCTCGACGGCTCCCTGTGGGGGGACGTCGTGGCGGGGGAGCCCGCGGACGAGCCCTCCCTCACCGTCGCCGGCCCCTTCGCCGGGATCCTCCCCGCGGACCCCTGGCAGAACCTGGTGATGCGCACCTACGGCCTGTTCCGCAAGGAGCTCAACGGCCGTGGGATCGACGTGCCGGGGATCGCCTTCCACCTGGAGAAGAACCTCCCCCGCTCCAGCGGGCTGGGATCGAGCGCCTCCTCGGTGGCGGCCACCCTCGCCGTCTGCCAGTCCATGCTGGGCCATCCTCTGCGGACCTCCGAGCTCTGGACCCTGGCCGGCCGGGCCGAGGCCCTGGTCTCCGGCTCGCCGCACCTGGACAACGTGCTCGCCTGCCTGGCCGGCGGCCTGCGGCTCCAGGTCCCGGACCGC
>DASWQX010000901.1:0-6989 GCA_036403495.1 Thermoanaerobaculia bacterium | reverse complement strand
CCGCCAGGCCTTCCTCGGCGGCAAGGTCGCGCTGGTGCCCGGCACCGGCGCCCTGGCTGCTGCCGCGGCTGTGCTACTCTTCACCGGCTTTTTGCTCTTCAGGCGTCTCAAGACCGCCTTCGTCGACGAAATCTGAACATGGTGTGATTCTTGCGGGGCGCGGTCTCGCCGACGTGATTGTGAAAGGAGCTTTCCGTATGGGGTCGATCTCGAAAACGCCGCAGCGCCTGATCCTGGCGCTGCTGCTCGCCGCCGCGGCGTTGGCCGTGGCGCCTTGCGCCGTCCGCGCCGCCGCGCCTCCGGCCACGCCGCCGCCGTCCAGTGCCGCGCCGAAAGCCGCCGCTCCAGCGCCCGCCGACGCGCCGCCGTCCGCAGATGCGAAGGCCGCGCCCGCCGCCCCCAGCGGTCCGCAGCCGCCGGACGGCAAGTGGCTGAAGGACAAGGACGGGCATGAATACTTCATCAACAAGATCGCGAAAGAAGGCCTGGACTTCCGCCCCATGGACGGCCATCGGGTGCACACCCCCTGGGGGTTCGCCATCGACGTGGTGAAGGAAGATGCCAAGTATTACTACTATAGGGTCGACCGGGTCGCGCCGATGGCCCCGATCGCTTCCTCGAAGCCGTCCCCCGACGAGGTCAAGAAGATCGAGGCGAGCTACCAGGTGGACACCCCCGACAGCCACCGCCTGAAGTTCCTCCCCTTCTCCAACGGGCTGCCGACCCAGGGTCAGTGGCGCCAGGGCTTCGATCTCGCCGACATGAACGAGGATGGGCACCTCGACATCGTGCACTCGCCGGCGCGCAAGACCGCCGGTCCGCCGGTCATCTTCCTCGGCGACGGCAAGGGCAACTGGCGGCGTTGGACCGAGGCGAAGTTCCCCCCCCTGCCCTACGACTATGGCGACGCCGCGGTGGGCGACTTCAATGGCGACGGCCACATGGACATCGCCCTCGGCGTTCACCTGCGCGGCCTGCTCGCGATGCTCGGCGATGGCAAGGGACACTTCAAGGAAGACTACAAGGGGCTCGACTTCGTGCTCCCCGGCCAGGGGCGGCAGCCCGGCTTCTCGTCGCGGACGATCGCGGTCACCGACTGGAATCACGACGGCCGCCCGGACATCCTGGCGGTGGGCGAGGGCCCGCGCCTGAACCTGTCCGGCCGCGACCAGGCCCGGGTCGCCCAGAACACGGAGTCCTACGGCGTCATCATCTACCTCGGTCAGCCGGACGGCACCTGGCTGCGCAAGGACCAGGGGACCTCCACCCGCGAGATCTTCGCCGAGTCGATCGCCCTGGGCGACTTCAACGGCGACCACCGCATGGACTTCGCGACCGGCTCGAGCGTCATGGGGCGGCGGACCCTGGTCAACTACAGCCGTGAGGACGGCGGCTGGAACACGGTGGACGTCGATATGGTGCGGCCCCGGAGCTACGTCTCGTCCGTCGACGCCGTCGACCTCAACGGCGACGGCCTGGACGACCTCGTGGTCGGCTACATGAGCTTCGAGAACGCCACCTGGAGGAGCGGCATCGACGTCCTCTACGCGCACAAGGACGGCACCTGGACCCGCCGGGGCCTCGCCGCCATCGAGCGGCGCGAGCAGATCACCGCGCTTTCCCACGGCGACCTCGACGGCGACCGCAAGACCGACCTGGTAGCCCTGACGGCGACCGGCGAGACCTGGGTCTTCCTCAACGACGGCAGGGGGTGGTTCACCCGCGAGGCGGCGACCGGCATCCCGCCGTACGCGGGCGGCTGCGGCGGCTTCCACGTCCGGCTCGCCGACCTCGACGGCGACGGCAAGGACGAGATCGTGGCCGACTTCGCCGGCGAGAACTCGCCGGTCAACGCTCCCGACGCCTGTCCGACCGGCGGCGGCATCCTGGCCTGGCACTCCGCGCCGGCCGGTCCGCCGTGAGCCCGGCCCGGCGAAACCACGGTGCGCAAAGGAGAAAAAGGCCTCTTGACAGCCCCGATCGAGACCCCTATAGTGCAGAAGCATAAAACATCGGAGAGGGGTGGGGGCTCTGGCCTTCAGGCCCTCCGGCGGTGGTGCGAGAGGCAGCAACGACCTTCCGGGGTCGCCGGACAGCGAAAAAAGTGCTGACAACCGGCCCCTGGTGTTATAAAGTTCGCGGCACTCTATACTTTGAACAGGAGGTGATCTCTTTCCCGAGGAGTGAAGAAACGGTTGCTTCGAGATCGTTTCACTTGTTCAGCTTCAGCAAACTAACTCTAGGAGATTGTCTGTCATGAAAAAGATTGCACTGTGCCTTGCTCTCTTGGGCCTTCTCGGCCTGGGCGGTCAGGCGCTTGCCGTGATCTGCACCATCGATGAGGTGCCGGCGGCCACGTTGCTGCTGCCCTACTTCGAGGTGGATTTCGACAACCCGAACGGGGCCAACACCCTGTTCTCCATCAACAACGCCTCGGCGACCGCGGTGCTCGCCCACGTCGTTGTGTGGTCCGACCTCTCGAAGGTCGTCCTCGACTTCAACGTCTATCTGACCGGCTACGACGTGCAGACGATCAGCGTCAGCGATCTGCTCCACGGCGTCCTGCCGCAGACCGCCTCGGCGGGTCAGGATCCGGGCGACCACATCAGCCCGAAGGGCACGTTCTCGCAGGACATCAACTTCGCGTCCTGCTCCGGTGGCTTCCTGCCGCCGCCGGTCTCGCTGGGCACGGACTTCGTCAACCACCTGCGGAACGCGACGACCGGCCGGCCGGACCCCCTGTTCCACGGTCCGAATGGACTTCCCGGCTGCTTCGGCCGTAACCTGGGCGACAACATCGGCCGTGGCTACATCACGGTCGACACGGTGAATAGCTGCACGCTCGCCAACCCGGGCACCAGCGGCTACTTCTCGACCATCACGACCGCGCAGAACGTCCTCTGGGGCGACTATTTCTACGTCAACAACGCGGCGAACTTCGCCGACGGCAACCCGCTGGTCCACATCGAGGCTTCGCTGACCGATCCCGCGACCACGACCCCGGGTAACTACACCTTCTACGGCCGGTACGACACGGTTCCCTTCACCGCCGAGGATCATCGGGAGCCTCTGTCCACCAACTTCGCCACCCGTTTCCTCAACGGCGGCACGTTCAGCGGCGGTACCGACCTGATCGTCTGGCGTGACTCCCACAGCACGGGCGCCCAGGAAACCCAGTTCAACTGCGGTGATGCCGGCCTCGCGGCGGCGAACCCCTGGTATCCGCTGGGTGAGGAAGGCATCGTGATCTTCGACGAGCAGGAGCAGCCGAACCTGCTGCCGACGTTCCCGATCTCGCCGCAGCCGGAATCCAGCACCCCCTCGCCGTTCCCCGCGGAGACGCAGTCCGTCCACGTCGGTGGAGACGACCTGCCGGTGCCGTACGCGTTCGGCTGGATGTATCTCAACCTGAACACCACGATTCCGTCGGAGCCTGCTCCGGCCGATATCGCGGCCGATCAGGCTTGGGTGGTGACCCGCATGACGTCTCAGGGCCGGTTCAGCGTTGGTTTCGACGCGATCCAGCTCGACAGCGCCTGCGCGGCTCTCCACTTCTGCCCGGGTGGTTGCAGCCCGAGCACTCCGTAGTTTTCGGGTGAAGACAGGGTGGGTCCGGTTTCCGGGCCCACCCTTTTCCCTCTCTCCTTTCGTGTCCCCCGCACGGCTCCTGCAAACTGCTTCTTCAGGGGAAGCAGCTTGGAAGAGCTGAGTCGTATTGAGTTCTTTCCTCGATCCCGCCGCGCCTCTTGCGGGATGCGAGGTTCGAGCCTAGACTTATGCTCAAAGTTTGATGTAGTCATGGCTCCGAGGCTGGCTTTGGGCGCTTCATCGCGTCTTCGTTTCGGAGTCGTCGTTCAGCCTTACGCGGTAGGAGGTCTCATGTTGAACCCTCGTCCTTCTCGTCCACGCACGGACACCCTCTTCGGTTGGATGCTGGCACTGCTCGTGTTGCCCGCTCTGTTCTTCCTGGCTCGGCCGCTGGCGGCGCAGGCTCCGACATGCGATCGTGCCAGTTGCGGCCCGATACGGCAGGGAAGCAGAGTCGTTTGCTTCACGCCTGCCACGCCGGTGGTCTCGTCGCTCTGGGGAGAGCTTCAGCCGGCCGACACGGGTACGCTGCCCACCGCACGGGACTCGACGGACTTCAACGAGGTGACCCAGTCCTACTGGTCCCGCAACTGGTTCTACGGGGTCGAGATTCAGAACGGTTACGTTTTGATGGGCTTGGCCCACGGCATCGGCATCTGGGATGCGCGGACGGATCCCGCCAATCCGTCGTTTGTAGGCTCCAAGCTCTACGGCCCGGGGCTTCCCTTTCCGTCTATTCCTGGTGGCGAGTCATCCAAGATCGTCTTTGTCTCCATGTCGGCTCCGGACGACACGGTCGCGGCGGTGGCGGGTGACGGCGCCGGGATACTGGTTTTCGATCTGAGCAACAAGACGCAGCCGCGCCCGGTCTACCAGAACGCCGACAAGTCCACGCAGTCCGTGTGGACGGCGAAGATGGGCAACACGCGTTACGCCTTCCTGGCCTCGATCGGCGGTGTCTTCGTCTACAACCTGGAGCAGGCGCTGACCTACACCGGCGGCTGCTTGCAGAATGCCACCAACCCCGCGAACTGCCCCGGCGTGCTCGTCAAGCAGATCGCGACCCCCTCCTCAGCCTCCTACGTGACCGGCGACGGCAAGTACCTCGCCGCCAGCTTCGGTCCTGCGGGTGGCTTCCAGATCTACGACGCGAGCGATCCGCTGAATCCTCAGCTCAAGCTCACCGGTCTGCGGGACGCCAGCAGCCGGCCGGTGAACGGGATCGCGCTCTGGCATCAGGGATCGACATATTACCTCGCGGCACGGCTGGGGCTGACGTTGACCCTGCGCACGGAGGAGACGGCGATCTACGACGTGAGCTGCATCGCCACCTCCTCCTGCAGCGGCCTGGGAGCTCCCATCTGGCATCAGGCTCTGGACACCCAGAGCGGCGGCGAGCTCATCTCGTTCTCGCGCAGCGACACCACCCCGTTCCTCTACATCGGCGGTAACGCCTCCTGCCTCGGTGGGGACGGTCTGTCGCACGAATGGCTGTTCGACGTCAGCAATCCATCCAGTCCCTTCGACGTCACGCGCGTGAGCCGGCAGTGCCCCGTCGGGGCGAACTGCGCTCCGCCGGTCATTCCGGAGACGGCGCTGTACAACGGCGTGTCGACGACGATTCCGGTCTCGTACTGGAGCTATTACGAACGCGCCAGTCCCACCGGCTTCAATCAGGTGACGCCGTTGGCGGGCAAGTTCAACGGCCAGTATTTCTACCGGGCCGGCCGCTCGATCTTCGACGTTCACCGTTGGGTTCACGATACCGCGCCCACGGCGGACTTCGCCTGGAGTCCCGCTCAGGTCTATCCCGGCACACCGGTGACGTTCACCGATACCTCGACGGGTGGGCCGACGAGTTGGGCCTGGACATTCCAGAATGGATCACCGGCGAACGCCACGACGGCGAGCCCGCAGGTGACGTTTGCCTCCACGGGTACCAAGTCGGTCTCCTTGATATCCCAGAACTCCTCGGGCACGAGCAATCCGGTAACCAAGAGCGTCGTCGTGTTGAACCCGGCGCCGGTGGTGACGGGTGTTACGGTTTCGCCGCAGAACCCCTCGGTCTGCCAGCCGGTGACATTCACCGCCACGGGCGTGACCGGCCAGCCCACTCTGGGCTATAGCTGGGCGGTGACGCCCACGCCGCCGGCGGGCAGTCCTGCCAGCTCGACGTCGACGCTGGTCTGGGCGGACACGAGCCAGGTCGTTCCCAATACCCCCTACACGGCCCAGGTCACCGTGACCAACGGCGTCGGGGTGGCGGCCTTGCCGGCAGGGGTCACCTTTCAGGCTTTGCAGCCGCTCGCCTTCACCGGCGCGGCCGGCGCGCCGGAGAACGATCCGTTCACCGCCGCGACCATCCAGTTCCATGCCAGGTCTCAGGGGGCCTCGTCGTGGAGCTGGAATTTCGGCGACGGCCAGGGCTTCCGCCCCTACACGAACGACCCGGTCAGCGGCCCGAATCCCACCTTCACCTATGCCGCGGCGGGAACGTACACGGTATCGGTCAAGATCAAGAACTGCGTCCCGGCGAACGGTGAGACCACCAGCGCGCAGCTGACGGTCCACGTCACCCAGACGACGCCGCTGATCGCCTCCTTCCAGGCGGGGGTCTTCTGCAACCTCGGCCTCTGCCTGGGGACCACGGGCCAGCCGGTCCCCTTCACCGATTCCTCGACGGGCGCCGAGCACTGGGACTACGACTGGAGCCACACGTCCAGCAGTGCCCAGAGTTGCAACTTCACGGACATCGATCACACCTCGCCGGTGACCTCCCACACCTTTACGACCAACGGCACCTACTATCCCTGTCTGCGCGTGCGTCGCGGCGCCAGCGAGCAGAACGTATTCGTCCACGCCGGCATCAGCTTTTCAGGGGGAGGCGGCGGCAGCGCGGCGATCACGATCGGCGGCAACAGCGCGGGGTTGATCAACCAGGCGTATACCTTTACGGCCTCGGCGACCAACTGCACGCCGTCCAGCTCCGGATGGGCCTGGTCCGTGGGCGGCGGTACGGGGAGCAGCACCAGCAGCTCCATCTCCGTCACCTGGGCGACCACCGGCACCAAGACGGTCTCGGCCACCAACAGCGCCTGCGGCACTGCCACGGGCTTCCACACCGCCGCCATCACCGATCCCAACGGCGGTGGCGGGACCTTGCAGGCGAAGTTCACCTTCGCGCCGTCGTCGCCGAAGCCGGGCGACACGGTGAGCTTCGACGGCAGCACCTCCACCGGCAGCCCGACGTCCTACATCTGGAGCTTCGGCGACGGTGCCCAGGCTTCGACCGCGACGGCGACGCACGTCTACGCGGCCGCGGGCTCGTACGTGGTCCAGCTCTCGGTGGGAGCGGCCGGCACGACCTGCCCGATCGCGCCCTGCGTGGTCCAATCGACGGC
>DASWQX010000900.1:0-1844 GCA_036403495.1 Thermoanaerobaculia bacterium | reverse complement strand
AACTGGCGGCGGTGGGAGCGGAGGGCGGGGTGGCGATGGTCATGGCGGCTATTCTACTCGCGAGCGCCGCCTCCGCGACTCCCCGCCGCCCCCCCTCTTCAAACCCTTATGGTTCTAGGCCAAGCAAGTTTGGACCCCGATTTTCCGTCTTATTCCAGTTGTGAGAGCCAGAACGAGACCACCCCGAAAGGCCCTGCCCGGACACGACCAGGGCTACAAACGCCTCTTCTCCCATCCTCAGGCGATCGAGGAGCTGGCGCGCGGCTTCCTGTGGCCGGACTGGGTGGAGCGCCTCGACTTCCCCACCCTGGAGCGGATCGGGAGCGGTTTCATCAGCGACGACCTGCGGGAGCGGCAGAGCGACGTCATCTGGCGAATGCGCTGGAAGGGCGAACGGGAGACCTGGCTCTACCTCCTGTTGGAATTCCAGTCCGCCTCCTACCCCTTCATGGCGGTACGGATGCTGACCTATGCCGGGCTGCTGCTCGAGGAAATCCTCCGTAAGGAAAAGCTGAAGCCTGGCGCCAAGCTCCCGATCGTCCTGCCCGTCGTGCTCTACAACGGCAAGCGCCCGTGGCGGGCTCCTCTCGACCTCGCAAGGCTGTTCGGCGAGACGCCGGGAAATCTCGGGCGCCACCTGCCGCGGCTGCGCTATGTGGTTCTGGACGAAGGCCGCCTGGACCTGGACCGCCCGGAGCTTTCCCAGAACCGGATCGCGGCGCTGTTCCGGATCGAGACCTGCCAGAAGCCCGGCGATCTCCCGCGCCTGACGCGAGAGTTGGCCCGGTTGCTCCCGCCGGGGGAGGAGCCGGAGCTCCGCCGAACCATCACGATCTGGCTGCTGGCCGTGCTGCGGAGAACCTTTCCCGGCGTTACAATCCCAGAGATGGTTGACTTGGAGGATGCCCCCATGCTTGAAGAGACCGCGCTCGAGTGGAGACAGCAATACCTCAGAGAGGGCCGCAAAGAGGGCCGCCAGGAGGGCATGCGCCAACTCCTGCTGCAGCAGATCGAGCGCCGCTTCGGCCCCCTCCCCGAGGAGAGGCGGCGGAGCGTCGAAGCCATCACCTCGCCGGTCCGGCTGAAACGGCTGGCGGACAAGATCCTGACCGCGCGATCCCTCGACGAGATGGGGCTCTGACCGACTGATCCGGTTCCGCCCCACTCGTGCATCACAGCCCTTCTTGAGCTGCATTCCTACACCCTCCTGAGCTGGGGAACCCGCTCCAGCGACGGGGCGTCTCTCGGATCGGCCTCCACGGTCGCTCCCGAAGCCGGGAATCGGTAGTACTTCCCCGAAACGGGACCCGCGACCGTCAGGGCCGTCTGCCCCTCGTAGCGGAAAAAATGACGCTCGGGCGCACGGCTTCCCGAGATGTTGGAACCGTTCATCTGAGCCCGTTGCTGTCCGCAGCAGGACATGGCGAAACCTCCTTGTCTTCAGGTTGGTCCTCAAAGAAGAGCGCCGGTGGCGGCGCGGTGCGCGACGCCGTCAGGCGCTCCAGAAAAATCGCCGCCGCCGAGAGCGCGGGCCAGAGCAGCAGCCGCTCCCGCCAGGTGTCGCCGAATCCCCCTGCGAACGGCGCGCTGATCCAGAGACTGAGGCAGTAGAAGCAATCCAGCAGCTTGCCCGCGAAGCCCTCCCCCACCGCGCGGCGCAGCCGGACCACGAGATCCCACGGGCCGTCCTCCGCCTGGAGCAGATGGGTGATCCGCCAGACGCACAGGGTTGCCAGGGCGATCTCGTAGGCTTTCATAGAGTCCCCGACAGCGCCGGCCGATGATCCCACGTCGGCCGGCGCGTCAGACTTGAGGCCGGTTAGCCGTTGATCTCCACCGAGAAC
>DASWQX010000899.1:0-10055 GCA_036403495.1 Thermoanaerobaculia bacterium | reverse complement strand
GCACACGCTGCTCCTCTCCACCCACATCCTCCCCGAGGTCGAGCTGCTCTGCGACCGCGTGGTGATCATCGACCGCGGCCGCATCATCGCCCAGGGGACGCCGGAGAGCCTCCGCGAGAGCTGGACGGGCAATGCGGCGGTGCGGGTCGATCTCAAGGGCAACCCGGAGGACGCCGCCGAGGCGCTGGCGGCGGTGCCCGGGGTGATTGGCGTGACGCCCGGCGGGATCCCGGGGAACTGGATGCTCGAATGCGCGCCCGGCGGCGATCCCCGCGAGGCGGTGTTCCGCACGGCGGTGGAGCGCGGCTGGGTGATCCTGGAGCTCGCCCGCGACCGCGGCGCGACCCTGGAAGATATTTTCGTACGCTTGACCACTCATGACACGGCCGCGGCCGAGGCCCGGCAGGAACCGAAAGAAAGCCAGGAGGTGGTTTCGTGACCGGCGCGCTGGCGACCTTCCGCCGCGAGCTGCGGGCGTATTTCTTCTCGCCACTCGCTTACATCGTTCTCTTTTTCTTCATGGCGGTGAACGGCATCATCTTCATCTACCTGATCGGTGAGCTGAGCGATCCGCGCTCGCCGGGCGGTCCGCCGTTCAGCTACTTCTTCCGCGCCACCTGGCTGATGCTGCTGCTGATCGCGCCGGTGCTCACCATGCGCCTGGTCAGCGAGGAGCTGAAGTCGGGCTCGATCGAGGTGCTGATGACGGCGCCGATCACCGAGGGGCAGGTGATCCTCGGCAAGTTCCTGGCCGCGTTCGTCTTCTATGCCTTCCTCTGGTTCCCCACCCTGGCGTATGGCGCGTTGATCTCGGCGTATGAAAAGGTCGATTGGGGTCCGATCTTCGCGGGTTACGTGGGAGTGCTGCTGATCGGCGCGCTGTTCCTGGCGATCGGGATCTTCTCCTCGGCGATGACCAAGAGCCAGCTCGTGGCGGCGATGATGTCGGTCGCGCTGCTCTTCCTGCTCTTCCTGATGGGCGTGTTCGAGGAGCTGGTCAACAACGACGCGGCGAAGAAAGCGCTCGGCTACGTCGGCATCTGGAATCACATCGACGAATTCGCGAGCGGGGTGGTGGATACCCGCCGGCTGGTCTTCTATCTGTCGGGCACCCTGTTCTTCCTGTTCCTGGCCACCCGGGCGCTCGAAGACAAGAAGTGGAGATGACCGCGATGCCCGAAATGACCCAAGAAAACCGGCGGAAACTGGTGAAGACCGGGATGCTTTCGGCGGGCGTCCTGCTGCTCGCCGCCCTGCTGGTGATCGTCAACTATTTCGGCTGGAAGTACTACAAGCGTTTCGACTGGACGAGCAGCCAGCTCTACAGCCTGTCGGACAAGACCCAGAAGGTGCTGAAGGGGCTGAAGTCGGATATCGATTTCATCGTCTTCATGTCGCCCGAGCAGCGCGATCTCTATCAATCGACGAACGAGCTGCTGCAGCGCTACGGCGCCGCGTCCCGGCACGTCCACGTGAAGACGATCGATCTGGAAAAGAACCCCGTCGAGGCCCAGGCGCTCACCCAGCGGTTCGGCGTCACCACGCAGGGGGTGGTGGTGACCAGCGGCAAGGACAAGCGGATCATCGCCACCCAGGATCTCGCCGAGATCGATTCGCAGAGCGGCGAGCCGCGGATCACCGGTTTCAAGGGGGAGCAACTGTTCACCAGCGCCATCCTCCAGCTCTCGGAAGGAAAGAAGCCGAAGATCCTCTTCATCACCGGCCACGGCGAGCACTCGCTCGACGATCAGAGCGGGCACGGCCTCTCGGGAGCGCAGCAGCTCCTCGGGCGCGACAATTTCGATCTTTCGGAGTGGGCCTCGCTGGGGCAGGCCGCGGTGCCGCCGGGCACCGACCTGGTGGTGATCGCGGGGCCGACCACCAGCTTCGTGCAGCCGGAGATCGACGCGCTGTCGGCGTACCTCAACAACGGCGGGCGGATGCTGGTGATGCTCGATCCCACCGTGAGCTCGGGGGCCGGCGGCGGGCTGGTCGCCACCCATCTCGAGGACTGGCTCGGCCGCTACGGGATCAAGGTGGGGCAGAACATCGTCGTCGATCCGGCGTCGATGCTGCCCTTCTTCGGTCCCGAAACCATTTTCATCAAGAGCTACGGCGATCATCCGGTCACCAAGGCGTTCGCCGGCGGCAATGTGCCGGTGCTGGTGAGCCTCGCCCGCTCGGCCGGCGCCGGCAGCGCGCCGGGCATCAAGGTCACCGACCTGCTGCGCACCTCGGACAAGGGATGGGGGGAGACCGACCTCTCCCATCTGCCCACCATCAGCCTCGACGCCAAGGATCTCGCCGGTCCGGTGGCGATCGGCGCGGTGGCGGAGAGCGCTCTCACGGCTCCCGGCAAACGGCCGATGCGGCTGGTGGCCTTCGGCGATTCCGACTTCGCCACCAATCAGCTCCTGCAGGCCAACGCCGACAACGGCCTGCTGCTCTCGAACACCCTCAACTGGCTGGTCGAGCGCGAGGCGCTCCTCGGCATTCCGGCGAAGAAGACCGAGCAGGTGCGGCTGACGCTGACCGGCGAGCAGATCCGCCGGATCTACCTGGTGGTGGCGCTGCTGCCGATCCTGGCGATCGTGCTGGGCGGAGTGGTGTTCTCCCGCCGGCGCCGGTAAGGAGCCGAGGATGAAGCCGCGCACGCTGCTGATCCTGCTCGTCCTGGTCCTCGGCCTCGGCGCGTTCGTCTGGTTCTACGAGCGGAAGCTGCCGTCGAGCGAGGAGCGGGCGACGCTGAGCAAGAAGGTCCTGGAGCTCGACAAGGCGGACGTGACGGCGGTCGCGATCGATTCCCCGAAGGGGAAGATCCGCCTGGAGCGGACCGCCGGTAAGACTCCGGCGCCTGGAAAGGCAGGCGCGCCGCCGCAGCCTGCGCCCGCAGTCGAATGGCGGCTGACGCAGCCGCTCGCCACCCGCGCCGACTCGTTCGCGGTCGACCGCCTGCTCGACGGCATCGCCGCGCTGGAGAAGACCCGCACGCTCGACGACGTCGATCCCAAGGCCGTGGGGCTCGACAAGCCGCGGGCCGTCGTGCGGCTGACTACCAAGAAGGGGGAGCGGGTGCTGAAGCTCGGCGCCGAGGTGCCGCCGGGGGGGAACCTGATCGCCGGCGTCGATGGGCGGAAGGGAGCCTACGTGGTGGGCGACGCCATCCTCTCCGAGGTCGATAAGGCGCCGGGCGATTGGCGGGACCGCCTGATCTTCCGCGGCGACCGCGAGGCGGTCCAGAGGATCACGCTCACCGGCGGTCCGGGGGGCCCGGTGGTGCTCGCCAAGCGGGCGGACGGCTTCTGGATCGAGCGCCCGTTCGTCGACCGCGCTGATCACGACCTGGTCGACGGCCTGCTCTCGGACCTCACCGGCCTCACCGCCGACCGCTTCCTGGACGGTTCCCGTCCTCCCGCGGCGCTGGGGCTGGAGCCGCCGCGCGGCAGTGTCGAGGTGGTTTCAGGAGCGGGCTCGGCAAGCCCGCCGGTACGGATCGATCTCGGCACGGCGGTCACCGGCGCGGCGACGCCGGAGGGGCAGCCGGCCGGCGAGGTGTCCTACGCCCGCGCGGGAGACGCGACCTTCGAGGTCCGCACCCGTCTGGGCGAGTCGACGCGGCGCCCTCCAGCGGACTGGCGGGCGCTCCAGCTCTCCGCCTTCGAGGTCTATCAGGTCGATTCGGCCACCGTGAACGACGGCTCCTCTACTACGTCGCTGACCCGCGCCGGCACCGATTGGAAGCGGGGGACTACGCTGATCTCCTACCTGCCGGTGAGCGATCTCCTCTTCGCCGTGACCGGCGGCCGCGCCGAGCGCGTCCTGACCACCGCGGAGGCCCAGGGTCTGCACGCCGACCTGGCCAAACCGCTGCTCACCTTCGAGCTGCGCACCAAGGACGCCGGCGCCGAGACGCTGACCCTCTACCCGCCGGTCAAGGAAGGCGTGCCCGCCCGGGTGAGCGGCCGGGACGTGGTCCTGCTGCTGCCGGCGGACACGCTGACGCAGGTCCAGGCGAAGTGGAAGGTGGTTCAGGAGGCGAAGGCGACGAAGCCGTAGACCTTCATCACCCCGGCCCTCTTCTCCCACCGCACTCCCCCCAACCGGGAGAAGAGGGAGTGGTTAGAAGAGTTAGTAAAAAGCAGGGTTGGGGGCATTGAGGGCGGTGGTTCCCCTCTCCCTGTGAGGGAGGGCGGGAGGGGAAGGGAGAGGGCCAGGGGTGAGGGTCCGGGCGGCATACGCCGCCCGCTCACTCCGGCGTCGTGTCCGGCGGCGCGTCGGAGCTTTCCAGAGCCCCCCTTCCCTGGAGCCTCTGCAGCCGCCGCTGGCGGAACCTGTCCAGCGGTCCCTGCCGCCGCTGCTGGTCCCTCTGCGGATCCAGGGCTGGCGCGGGATTGAGGCCGATCCCCGGATTCGGCACGCGCAGGCTGCCCACGATCTTCAGATAGTCCGCCTCCTTCTCGGGACCGAGCAGGTCGCGGGTGGCGAAGACGTTGTTCACCAGCGACCGCTCGAGGGCGAGATAGATCCGCGACGAGTCGTTGAGCAGCCCTTCGACCCGCTGCCGGTCAGGGTTGGGGTGGGTCAGCTCGCGCCGCAGGTCGCGATGGACCTCGTTGAGCTGCAGGCGCAGCCGGGCCGTCTCCTGGTAGAGGTTCCACTGGATGTCGAGGAACTTGCGCCGCTGATCCCCCTCCAGGCTCAGCCGGTTGGCGAGGCGGGTCAGCCGCGGCACGGGATCGGTGTTGTTGGCGTTCCCGGCGCCGTTCCCGTTGCCCCCCTGCTGCTGGCGTGCCGCGTTCGGTCTTGCCATCAGCATGGCCCGCCGGGCGCCGACCGCGGCGAGGATCCCCACGTTGAGCCCCAGCGAGAGCAGGAGGGCAATGACGAGCCACCAGCGCCTCACCGCTCGATCCCCCCGCCGCCATGGGGCTGCGTGGCGTCGTCCACCGCGTCCGCCACGCCGTCCCAATACCCTTCGGCGAGGTTGTACTCGGGTCCGGAGAGCGACGAGACCGACGCCGAGGATTCGGGGGGCGCGTCGGCCGCCGGCCAGCTCCTGCCGACGCCGATGCCCAGCGCCGCTCCGGCGATCAGCGCCGCCGCGGCCGCGCCGCGCACCCAGGCCGGCGCCGTGGACCAGGAGAGCGTTCCGGCTCCCGGCTGGCTGCGGACGTGCGCCATCACTCGCCCCGCGAACCCCGCCGGCAGCGGCGACGGCGGAGGCAGGGCGAGGCCGCTCCAGGCGCGCTCCAATTGGCGGTACGCAGCCGCCAACTCGGGCTCGCGCCCCAGCCGCTCGCGCAGCTCGCGCGCCTCGTCGGGCGCCAGCTCGCCGTGGAGCAGGCGGATCAGGTCGATGTCGGTCCCGCGTGTCATATCGCTCTCTCTCCTGGTGAAACCCCCGAGCCGGCGGCTTCCTGCGCCGCCTCGAGGCGCCGCATGGCCCGCACCAGCCGGCTCTCGACGGCGCCCTCGGTGATCCCCAGCACGTCCGCCGTCTGTTTATAGGACAGTCCTTCGAAACGGACCAGCACTACCACCGCCTGCTGGTTTTCCGGCAGCTTCGCGATCGCCCGTTGCGTCGCCTGCCAGCGGCGGCGGGTCTCCAGGGTGGCCGCGGGATCGGGGGCGCCGTCCGGAGGGTCGAAAGCGGGGCCTTCCGGATCGCCCGCGTCCTCCCAGCGCAGGAAGCGCACCAGCTTGCGCCGCCGCAGCTTGTTCAGGCAGTGGTTGACCGCGATCCGGTAGAGCCAGGTGTAGACCTGTCCGCCGGGGCGCACGTCCGCCGCCTTGCGGTAGGCCTTGAGGAAGACCTCCTGGGCGGCGTCGCGCGCCTCCTCCAGGTCGCCGAGCAGGCGCTCGCAGAGCCGGAGCAGCCGCTCCTGATGGCTCTCCACCAGGACCGCGAACGCCTCGGCGTCCCCGGCGGCCACCCGCGCCAGCGCTTCCCAGCCTGGATCGACGGCCTTCGCCGCTGCGGGATCGATCGCCACCTCGCCCTGTAACCCTCCGGACGGAAGAATCCTGCGGAACCCGGCCGACGTTATCAGAAGGCCGACGTCAGACAAGGGCCCGGGAACCATGACAAAATCACGCCCCGTGACGATTGACCCCACTATGGACCCCATCCCTACCGAACGCGTAACCCGATTTCTGACTGCTCCCGCGGCCGAGCCCTTCGAAGAGCTGGCGCTCGCCGCTTTCGCCTGGCAATTCGCGCGGATCGAGCCCTACCGCCGCCTCTGCGAGCGGCGGGGCGCGACCCCGGCGACCGTCACCGACTGGCGGCAGGTGCCGCTCGTCCCCACCGCCGCC
Organism: Thermoanaerobaculia bacterium; assembly: GCA_036403495.1. Lineage (GTDB taxonomy): Bacteria > Acidobacteriota > Thermoanaerobaculia > Multivoradales > UBA5704 > DATARR01. Next base: position 3,740 of record DASWQX010000899.1, on the reverse strand, counting down.
TTCAAGACGCTGACCCTGGCCGCCGCGCCCGCCGTGGAGGTCTTCCGCAGCAGCGGCACCACGCAAGGCGAGGAGCGGAGCGTCCACCACCACCCCTTCCCGGACCTCTACCGCGCGGTAATCGACGCGTCGTTCCCCCGGTTCTGCCTGCCGTTCGCGGGCAGTGCCGGCAAACTGCCGATCCTCTCGCTGATCCCGAGCCGCGAGCAGCTCCCGGATTCCAGCCTCTCCTTCATGGCCGGCCACATCCTGGCCCGCTGGGGGAGCCCGGAGAGCGTCACGGCGTTCGGTGCCCGCGGGGTCGAAGCGGCGCCGGCGCGCTCGTGGGCGGGAGCGCGGCAGCGCGAGGGGAAGCCGGTGCTGATCCTCGCCACGGCTTTCGCTCTCATCCAGTGGCTCGACGCGCTGGAGCGGCTCGGCCTCAAGTTCCGCCTCCCCGCAGGCTCGGCCGTCTTCGAGACCGGCGGCTTCAAGGGGCGGACGACCGAAGTCGCCCGCGAAGGCCTCCTCGCGCGCCTCCAGGCCTGGACCGGCGTGCCGCCGTCGTCCGTGGTCCGCGAGTACGGTATGACCGAGCTGACCAGCCAGTGCTACACCGGCGCGCTGCTCGGCGAGGACCCCGACCTCTTCCGCGCCCCCCACTGGGTGCGCGTCCGCATCCTCGATCCCGAGACGCTCACGGAGGTCCCCGCCGGCACCCCCGGCCTGATCGCGATCTTCGACCTCGCCAACCTCGGCTCCGCCGTCCACCTGCTGACCGAAGACCTCGGCGTCGCGGAAGGCGAAGGCTTCCGCCTCCTCGGCCGCGCCGCGGGCGCCGAGTTGCGAGGGTGCTCGCTGGTGGTGGAGGAGCTGGCGCGGAGTTGATGACGAGCGACGCCTTGAGTGGGATGGAATTTTCGTCCACTGCTAGACTCAACGCCATGAGCACGCTCGAAGCCGCGAAGTTCAAACAGGATTGTCTTGCGATTCTCGACCAGTTAGGACCAGAGGGTCTCGTCATTACAAAAGATGGTAAGCCGGTCGCCAAGCTCGTGCCGATCCAGACCGAATCGGCTGCCCTCATTGGCGTTCTCGCGGGCAAGATTCGGGTTCACGGCGATCTCGAGACCAAGGGCGTGCGGTGGGATGCTGAATCTTGGCATCGCCGCTGATGTGACGTGAAAAGAAAGGAGAAACCACCATGCCTACCGGCACCGTTCGACTTCACCGAGTTCTTCGTGCGAAACCGGAGCTCGTCTATCGTGCTTTTCTCGACGCCGACGCCATGGCCAAATGGCTGCCGCCGTACGGCTTCACCTGCAAGGTCCATCACATGGACGCCAAGGTCGGCGGCACGTTCAAGATGTCCTTCACCAATTTCGGGACCGGAAACGGCCACTCCTTCGGCGGCGAGTACCTTGAGCTGGTACCGAACGAGAAGGTCCGCTACACGGACAAGTTCGACGATCCGAACATGCCCGGCGCGATGGTGACCACGGCGACGTTCGCGCCGGTTTCGGTCGGAACCGAGCTGAGCATCGTGCAGGAGGGGATCCCGGAAGCCATTCCGACCGAGATGTGCTACCTCGGCTGGCAGGAATCGCTCGCACAGCTCGCAAAGCTGGTCGAGCCTGTGATCCCCGACTAGCCTCGCAGCCGGACTGAAAACCTCGGAGGAGATTCCGATGCTGGCGTTCGTTCAGGCTCTGGCAGTATTCGCGGCAATACCCGCCGCGGTCGCGGCCGCTCCCGTGGCGAGCCCTCCGCTTCCCGTCGTCGTCGACGGCAAGCTGGCGTCCGTGGCGCTCCTGCAGGCCAGCCGGGTCTCTTCCGAGGATCTCAAAGCGTGCTGCCCGGGTGCCAAGGGCGGATTGGAGCTCGTCTTTCTGATGCGGCCGAGCGGCGAGCCGGTGGATGTCACGCTATCTCCCCAGGTCGAGACGCTCATCGACCGGCAGCCCTATCTGGCCGCCGGCGAAGATGCGGACGGACCCAGGCCCAAGCTCGACGTCCGCGATGTCGACGATCTCTTCCGGAGGTATCCCGATCTCGCCGCGCGAGTGCCCCAGGGGTTCAAGCCCCATCTCGGCCTTATCGTCACGATTCCCGGAACCCCATTACCGGAATCCGGCCAGGTCGCCTATTCGATGAAGCTCGGCTATCACAAGCAGTTGGAACGGTTTTCGTTCTCGTTCGCGTTGCCGCAAGCACCGGCGTCCAGTCCCCGGAGGCCAGCCGGTTGAGGCCGGGCCGCCGTCGTAACCATCTGCGAGCCGTTGGATCGATACGACGGGCCGTTGCAGGAATCTGAGAGCCGCGTGCGGGGCTAGTCCTGGGCTAGTCCTTGAGGGAGCCGATGGAAGCTTCCAGCGCGAAAGACGCCAGCTTATAACGGGCTGCAAGAGCCAGATCTTATTCAGTGGACGCGAGGTACGAAGGTGCTCTTCTTGGCGGGGAATACATATCGTTCCCTTAAAGGGTATTTGAACAGCCAGCCCCGCAGGGGCGCAGGCATAAAGCCTGGGGTTTCAACCCCAGGTCGGAGCGAGAGACTCCTCCAAGAGCCCCGAAGGGGCGCAGGCAGACTGCCCGGTCCCGGCCGCCTACGCCCCTCCGGGGCTTGCGATGGTGGGGCGCGGCTCGGTTCCTGGGGTTAAAACCCCAGGCTTTATGCCTGCGCCCCTGCGGGGCTGACTTTCCAAACACCTCTTAGAACGTTCCCGCCTCTGCTCCTTATACGCGGTCCCATCAGAAAAAAGCCTGTGGCCTCTATCAGATGGCTCCCGAACCTGGCGGCCCCAGACCAGCCCGAGTTTGGCCTCGAGGTTGCCTCCTCTGCGCGATTCTGTCATGGCGTTGACGTTAATCAGGAGGAGGCGTAGAATTAGAAGAGCTTATAGAATGAAGGACATACGGTAGCCAGAGCAAGTTGTCCCTGGAGGAGACGTCGACCAACGGTGAAAGGTTAAGCTCGAGGTTCGGCGTTAGAGTAAAGAGCATGGCAGACAAGAAAGTCAGGAAAAAGGTAGGTCTAGCTGCTGAGGCGGACGTACTCCTTCGCTCGCGTCGGCGCTGTGCGATTTGCTTTGGACTTAATCGGGATGCAGGTATAAAGGCAGGGCAAATAGCTCACCTAGATCAGGATCCAAGTAATAATGATCCGGATAATCTAGCCTTTCTTTGTTTTGACCACCATGACGCTTATGATTCGAAGACCCGTCAATCAAAGAACTTTACGGAATCGGAGGTCAAGTTGTACCGGACTGAGCTTGGAGAGTTTTTTGGGAGCGAAAAGTTTTGGCCAAGCCCACCCCAGGCCGGGCCTGAGGATACTAGCATGAGGTCGGAGGTGGAAATCAGCCTGGAACTCTATGATCGGAGGATTGCGGTATACCGTATTCTGAGGGATTTCCTTATTAAGGTGCTGGGCAATACCCGCGTTGAGATTGAAGATCTTAGGCGATTTGCGCAAGAGACTGAAGAGGCTATATTTTTGTTTGATGCGAGGATTGCAAGGTATTTAGACGACGTGTATCAACATGCAGTGAGGCTGCGGGCCGCCGGTCAACGCATGGAGCATCCGGGCCAGATTCCGGACCAAGAGTGGAGAGATGCGATCAAAGAGGATGGAGACCTCCTGAACTGGTTTTCCTCGCAGTTTACTGAGGCGAGGACCTTATTTAAACGGTACTTGGGTCTTGGGACGCCGAACATGGTTGGTCAAGCGGACGGCTGACGTCGCCGCTCACCTTCCTACG
>DASWQX010000898.1:0-2112 GCA_036403495.1 Thermoanaerobaculia bacterium | reverse complement strand
CGTAGCGTCGTTTCGAGATCAAACCCGCGAGGAAGCATTCCAAAAAGAGATTTCCACTGCTCTTGAAGAATCGGCATGATGTCCATGGGTACCAGATTATAGAACCTGGTACCCTATAGACGTAAGTTAGCGCCTATGGGGGCCGGGGGTGAGGGCTCGGGCGGGGGCCTACCCCAGATCCGGCTCACTGCTCCGCTCCCGGATCGCCGAGCGGACCTGATCGCGGAGCGCGATCCCCGCGTGCCAGCCGGTCCCTTCGGGGCGGACGGCCGGTGCCACGGTGGCGGTCACCCGGCCGTGGCGGAGGAGCCAGCTCCCTCCCCGCAACAGCTCGCGGGTGCCGGAGATCGCCACCGGGACCACCGGCACGCCGGCGTCGACCGCCACTGCGAAGGTGCCCATGCGGAAGGGGAGGAGGCCGGGGTAGCGGCGGAAGGTGCCCTCGGGGAAGATGACCAGCGAGTCCCCCCGCTCCAGGGCATCCAGGGCCTTGCGGGTCTCGCCGGCGCTCTGGGCGGTGTCGAAGCGCTCGACGAAGATCGCTCCCAGCCGTTGCAGGAAGATCCGCGAGATGAAGCTCTTCTCCAGCTCGCGCTTCACCACGAAGGCGAACTCCGGGGGCAGCAGGGAGGTCAGCACGATGCCGTCCAGATAGCTGGAATGGTTGGACGCCACGATCCGCGGCCCGCCGGCTCCTAGATTCTCGCGGCCCTCCAGCCGGAGGGGGATGCCGATCCAGGCGAAGAGGAAACGGCCGACGCCGCGCGCCAGCCGCCGCCTCGTCTTCAGGCCCGGCGCGACGACGACGGCGAGCCAGAACGGGATCAGGAACAGGGCGATCGAGCCGTAGGCCCAGGCGGCGTAGAGGAGGCCGCCGAGCGAGCGGAGGCGGCGGACCGCCTGCATCCGCGCGCCGGAGAGGGTCAGGTGGGCGAGCTGCAGCCAGAGGGTGGCGCCGCCGCGGCCGCTCTTCCCGGATTCGAAGACCTCGCGCGCCGACGAGCGCCGGATCTTGCCGCTGGAGGTCTTGGGCACCCCGTGCGGCGGCACCAGGGCCACCACGTCGGCGGGGGTGCCGAGGAGGTCGACGGCGACCTCCTGCACGGCTTGGCGGATGGCGTCGAGCGCCTCGCCGCGCTCGCGGGTCTCGGCCATCACCACCAGACGCTCGGTGCCGGTGGCCGGATCGGGACTGCCGAAGACGGCCACGCACCCCTTGCGGATACCCGCCACCTCCCCCACCGCCGCCTCCAGCTCCTGCGGGTAGAGGTTGCGGCCGGCGCGGATGATGATGTCCTTGACCCGGCCGGTGATGTAGAGCTCGCCGGAGGCGAGGTAGGCGCGGTCGCCCGAGTCCCGCCAGTCGCCGTGGACGAGCTTGGCGGTGGCCTCGGGGTTGCGGAAGTAGCCGCTGCTGGCCGACGGCCCCTTGAATTCCAGCCGCCCCTCCTGCCGGTCGCCCAGCTCCTGGCCGGCGTCATCGACGACCCGCACCTCGTGGCCCACCAGGGGGAAGCCGCAGGAGACGAAGCGGAGGGCCGACGGGTCGTTCGCCGCCGTGGGAACGGCGCGGCCGGTGCGCTGGAAGGCGTCGCGGTCGACGGCGTCGATCACCGGCGGCCGGTCGAGCGGCGGAAAGGCGACCGCCAGCGAGCTCTCGGCGAGGCCGTAGACGGGCGAGAAGGCGCCGGGCCGGAAGCCGTGGGGGACGAAGCGCTCGGCGAAGCGGCGCAAGGTCTCGGGGCCGACCGGCTCGGCGCCGTTGAGCGCCATCCGCCAGGAGGAGAGGTCGAGACCGGCGATCTCCTCGTCCGGGATCTTGTTGATGCACAGCTCGTAGGCAAAGTTGGGGGCCGCCGACAGGGTCCCGCGGTGGCGGTGGATCGCCTTGAGCCAGCGCGACGGGCGCGCCAGGAAGGCCAGCGGCGACATCAGCACCAGCGGCACGCCGAAGTAGAGGGCGCCCATCCAGCAGCCGATCAGCCCCATGTCGTGGTAGAGCGGCAGCCAGCTCACGATGACGTCGTCCGGCCGGATGTCCGCGCCCTGGCGGATCGCCCGCAGATTCGCCAGCAGGTTGGCGTGGGTGAGCACGACCCCCTTCGGGTTCCC
>DASWQX010000897.1:0-4260 GCA_036403495.1 Thermoanaerobaculia bacterium | reverse complement strand
CGCGGGCCGCGACGTGCTCTTGGTCATGCCCACCGGCGCCGGCAAGTCGCTCTGCTATCAGCTGCCGGGGCTCGCTCGGGGTGGCACCACGCTGGTGATCAGCCCGCTCATCGCGCTGATGGAGGACCAGGTCGCGCGCTTGCAGTCCCTCGGCTTGCGCGTGGCCAGGATCCACTCGGGGCGCCCCCGACCGGAGTCGCGCCAGGCGTGTGTGGACTACGCTGCCGGCGTGCTCGATTTCCTGTTCGTCGCCCCCGAACGGCTGGGCGTCGCGGGCTTTCCGGAACTGCTCGCGAGGCGCCCGCTCGGGCTCATCGCCATCGACGAGGCGCACTGCATCTCGCAGTGGGGTCACGACTTCCGCCCCGACTACCGGCTGCTCGGCCAGCGCCTTCCCCTGCTGCGGCCGGCGCCGGTGATCGGCCTCACGGCCACCGCCACGCCGCGGGTGCAGGACGACATCGCGGCCCAACTCGGCTTCTCCCGCGAGGGGCGCTTCATCCATGGCTTCCGGCGCACCAACATCGCGGTCGAGATCGTCGAGATGAAGCTCGCTGAGCGCCGCGATGCCGTGCGGGCCATCCTCTCCGACTCGGCCCGCCGGCCGGCGATCGTCTACGCCCCCACCCGCAAGGAGGCGGACGCCCTGGGCGAGCTGCTTCAGGAGCGCTTCCCCGCCGCCGCCTACCACGCGGGGATGACCACCAGCTCGCGCGAACGGGTGCAGACGCGGTTCCTCGGCGGAGATCTGCAGGTGATCGTCGCCACCATCGCCTTCGGGATGGGGGTCGACAAGCCGGACGTCCGCACGGTGATCCATACCGGTCTCCCCGGCAGCGTCGAGGGGTACTACCAGGAGATCGGCCGCGCCGGCCGCGACGGCAAGCCCTCGCGGGCGATCCTCCTCCACGCCTTCGCCGACCGCCGCAACCACGAGTGGTTCCACGGCCGCGACTACCCGGCAGTGAACGAGCTGGAGCGGATCTTCCGCGCCCTCAAGGCCGAGCCGCAGGTGGACGGCCAAGTGCGCAAGCGGCTGGGGATGGACGAGGAGCTGTTCGAGAAGGCGCTGGAGAAGCTCTGGATCCACGGCGGCGCCCTGGTGGACTCGGACGGCAACGTCGCCGCGGGAGCCGCCGCCTGGCAGCGCCCCTACACCGCCCAGCGCGACCATAAGCTCCAGCAGCTCGAGCTGATGAGCCGCTACGCCGAATCCCACGGCTGCCGCATGCTCCATCTCGTGCAGCACTTCGGCGACCAGGAGGACTCGGGCGAGCCGTGCGGCATCTGCGACGCCTGCGCGCCCGCCGACGCCGGGGTCCGCCGCCGCCGGCCGCTCAACGCCCTGGAGAAGAGCCTCGTCGACCGCGTGCTCCTCGCCCTGCGCGGCCGCGACGGCCAGTCCACCGGCCAGCTCTACCGCGAGACCTGCCCCGAGGCGCTCTCGGACCGCAAGCCCTTCGAGCGGCTGCTGGGCGGCATGGTCCGCGCCGGTCTGCTGCGGATCTCCGAGGACGAGTTCGAGAAGGAGGGGAAGACGATCCGCTTCCAGCGCGCCATGCTGACGCCGGAGGGCTACCGCGGCGACCCCGACGCCGTCGCGCGCGTCGAGCAGACCGAGGAGACGCCGGGGACCCGCAAGAAGCGCCAGCGGCCCGACAAGGGCGAGCCCCGGAGCATCCGCAAGAAGATCGCCGCCGGCCTGCTACCGGACAGCCTGGAGGACGTCTCGGAGGAGGGCTCGCCGGAGGTGGTCGAGGCGCTCAAGGTCTGGCGCCGCGCCGAGGCCCAGCGCCGGCGGGTGCCCGCCTTCCGCATCCTCACCGACCGCACCGTGGCCGCCCTCGCCGCCACCCTGCCGCGGACCGAGAGCGACCTCCTCAACGTCCCCGGCATCGGCCCCACGATCGTCCAGAAATACGGCAGGGATATTTTGGGGATCGTGGGCGCATAGAATCATCTCGCTGTCCCTATCCACCGGAGCCGACCCCAAGGAGGTCCACCGATGAACGCACGCCGCTGGTCCGCCGTTCTCCTCAGCGCCGCCCTGTTCGTACCGATGCTACCGATGCTCGTCCACGCCGAAACCGGCAAGACCGAGATCAAGGGCGCCGCCATCCTCGAGCACCCCTGCGGCAAGGTCGCCGTCAAGCACATGGGGCTGGTCCACGCCGGCAAGATCGACGAGGCCTCCAAGCTCAGCACCCCCGAGATGCAGGCGAAGTGGAAGGCCATGCCGGAGAAGGACCGCGCGATGATGACCGACATGATGAAGGAGATGTCGAAGACCGAGGCGGAGTTCGCCGCCGACATCAAGGCCGGCGGCCTCCTCGTGGTCGAAGGCAAGAGCGCCACGCTGACCGTCGAGCAGCATCACAAGGACGCCAACGGCACCGTCAACGACAAGATGACGCAGACCTACGCGCTCGACGGCGGGAAGTGCCTGATCACGCGGTAAGGGGCTTGGCGGTAGACCCTGGAGCGGACGCGGGCCGGCGTCACGGACGCTGGCCGGCCGCGTCGTAGAACGCGGCGAGCGCGTCCTTGAGCTGCTTCAGGGAGGGCTCGTTGAGATAGATCATGTGCCCCGTCTCGAAGGTCCGGATCTGGATGCGCGACTGCTGGGTCTTCTCGATGGGGAGATGGTTCATCATCCACTCGGTGGCGAAGAACGGCGTCGCCAGATCGTAATAGCCGCTGAGCGCCAGCACCCGCAGCCCTGCGTTGTAGCCCAGGGCGTGGGCGAGGTCGGAGGCGGTGTTGGGGAGGGGGTTCGGAAACGGCAGGCCGGGCATGCGATGCCGGAAGTCCCAGACGCCGCCGACCTTCTCGTTCAGGATGGTGTAGGTCCTCCCCTGCCCGAACTTCAGATCGGCATGGAGATAGTCGAGGAACGCCGCGGTGAACGGCGCCCCGATCGCGGCGGACAGCGGATCGTAGTCCGCGTCCTCCCCCAGCAGGTCGAAGCTGGGACCGGTGAAGCGGGAGTCGAGGACGCCGAGCGTCAGGTGCCCCTCGCGTTTCAGCTCCTGGGCGAACTGGCTGCCGCGGACCCGCAGGTTCGCCTTCTTCACGAAGTCGGCGGAGAGGCCGGTGAGCTGATGGATCTTCTCCGCCACCGCGTCGCGCTCCGCGTCGATCAGCGCGTTCCCCTTCAGCAGCGCCGAGGCGTACTCGCCGAGCGCGAACGCGCGCACCTCGGCGAGGAACGGCTCGAGCTGGGCGGGCCGGCGCGGCAGGGCATGGTGATACCAGGCCGTCGCCGCCAGGCTGGGCAGGAGCAGCGGGTAGGACGTGTCGTTGCCGGGGAGCGGGAAGAACGCCTCGAAATTGAGCGCCACGGAGATCAGGATGACGCCGTTGAAGGCCATGCTGTTGCGCGTCTGCAGGTAGTCCACGACCCCCGCCGCGCGCGTCGTGCCGTAGCTCTCCCCGAGCAGATACTTCGGTGAGCCCCAGCGGTGGTTGTCGTCCACGTACTGCGCGATGAACCGGCTGACCGACTCGATATCCGGATCGACCCCCCAGAAATCCTTGTCCTTCGCCTCGCCCACCGCCCGGCTGAGCCCCGTGCCGACCGGATCGATCATCACCAGGTCGCTCCTGTCGAGGAGGCTGTACGCGTTGTCGACTACCTGATAGGGCGGCGGCAGGCTCGGCCCCGCGTCGGGAATCACGATCCGCCGCGGCCCGAGCGCCCCCATGTGCAGCCAGACCGACGACGACCCCGGACCGCCGTTGAAAGCGAACGTGATCGGCCGTCGCCCCGCCTCAACGCCCCGCTGGACATACGCGACATACCCGATCGAAGCCGCCGGCTCGTCCTTCTCGTTGCGCACCAGGAGGTGCCCGCCGTGGCCGTGTAGCTGATCGACCGGCCGCCGATCGCGAGACTGTGCTGGGTGACCGACGACTCGGTCTTGGGAGCGCCGGCCGGCCGCTCCTGAGCGCCGGCGGCGGACGCGGCGAGCAGCGCGGCTGTGGCCGCCAATCCGAGGAGTCTTTGCTTCACGAGCGACATTCCTTGAGCGAGAGGATGAACTTGGACCGCGGTGCACACTTTGCCGCGGTTGAGATTTTATGCATGAAAACAGCCGAGAGATTCCCGGCGGGAGGCTCGCCGGCCATTTCAGTCGATCCGCCGGCCCCGGCGAATCGCCCGCCGGCCCCGGCAAGAGGCTCGCCGAGCATTTCAGTCGACCTGCCGGTCCCGGCGAACGCTTCGCCGGGAGTTTCAGCGGACCCGCCGGTCCCGGCGAG
>DASWQX010000896.1:0-11548 GCA_036403495.1 Thermoanaerobaculia bacterium | reverse complement strand
AGCATCTGGTTCGCCGGCGGCGCTTCCCCCGCGGCGGCCGGCCGCCGCGCGAGGAGCGCCTTGCGGGCGGCGAGGACCACCTGCTGGTCGGTGAAGGGCTTGGGGACCTGGCCATCCACGCCGTCGGGGACGCCGGCGCCGCCACCGTCGAGGGCCAGCACGCCCGGGCCGCCGCCGCGGCGCGAGAAGGAGAAGACCAGCACGTCGAAGCCGGGCACGTCGGTGCCGGCGACCACCAGGTCGGGGCGCTCCGCGGCGGCCGCCTGCAGGGCCTGGTCGACCGTGGGCACTACCCGCACTCTCCATCCTTCGGCGCCCAGGGCCGCGTTGATCCGTTGGACGGAGTGCGGTTCTTGCTCGACGACGAGGATGGAGGGCATACCGAATTCTCCGGGAGAAAGGACAGCAAGCCTTTCTAACATCCTAGCCTCCGCCAGTCAATCGCGGACGCCTGAAACACCTTGATTTTTAAGCGATTTAAGGCTGGGACGGCGTACTCGCGTTGGCCGCGCGGCGGGAAGTCCTATAGAATTCCCCCGCCGCAGCATCTTCGGCAGGAGCGTTCCGATGTCAGGCCATAGCAAGTGGAGCACGATCAAGCACAAGAAGGCGGCGACCGACGCCAAGCGGGGGAAGCTGTTCTCCAAGATCCTCAAGGAGATCACCGTCGCCGCCCGCATCGGCGGCGGCGACGTGAAGGGGAACGCGCGCCTGCGCGCCGCCCTGCTGGAGGCGCGGTCGAACAGCGTCCCGGGGGACAACATCGACCGCGCCGTCAAGAAGGGGACCGGCGAGCTCGAATCCGAGGTCTACGAGGAGATCGTCTACGAGGGGTACGGCCCCGGCGGCGTCGCCATGCTGGTGGAGGCGGCGACCGACAACCGGAACCGTGCCGCCGGCGAGATCCGCCACGCCTTCGCCCGCAACGGCGGCAACCTCGGGGAGGCCGGGTGCGTCGCCTGGATGTTCAGCCGCCGCGGCTACTTCGCCCTCGACAAGGGCGCCATGGACGAGGAGAAGTTCATGGAGCTCGCCCTCGAGCTGGGTGCCGACGACGTCGCCATCGAGGAGGACGTCTACGAGATCTACACGCCGCTGGAGGCCTACGTCTCCACCCAGGAGGAGCTCGAGCGCCGCGGCATCCAGCCGGCCGCCAGTGAGCTGGCGATGGTCCCCCAGACGACGATCGAGGTCCCCCGCGACAAGATCAGCCAGGTCCTGCGCCTGATCGAGACGCTCGAGGACCACGACGACGTCCAGAAGGTCTGGGCCAACCTCACCATCGACGAGAACGTCCTCGCCGCGCAGTCCCGCTGAGCCTGGGCCTGCCCGGGAGACAGAAGAGCGCCGTGCTCATCCTGGGAATCGATCCGGGCAGCCTGCACACCGGCTACGGGCTGGTCCTCCGCCAGGGCTCCAGGCTGACCCCGGTCGACGCCGGCCGCTTCTCCTGCCCGCGCGACCTCGACCTGCCGCGGCGGCTGGCCCACCTCGCCGCCCGCCTGGGCGAGCTGGTCGACCTCCACAAGCCGGACCTCGCCTCGCTGGAGACCCCTTTCCACGGCATGAACTCGCGCTCGCTGATCGTGCTCGCCCAGGCCCGCGGCGCCCTGCTCGCCCTGCTCGCCGGCCGCGGCGTCGAGATCTGCGAGTACAGCCCGGCCGAGGTCAAGTCGGCGGTCACCGGCAACGGCCGCGCCGACAAGGACCAGGTTGCCCGGATGGTCCGCCTGCTCCTCGCCGCCCGCGGGGAGGGGTGGGCGAGCGACGCCACCGACGCTCTCGCCGTCGCCATCTGCTGCGCCCAGCGGCTGCGGCTCGACCGTCTTTCTGCTCGCTGAGTCCGCGTGCTACCATTGCCCCTCTGATCTCGTGGAGTCGTGACCCTGAACTGTCTCTAAAACAAGCGGTATTCGTGAATCTCTGACGACCGTCATCCAGATATGGCCTTTCAAGGCTCGCTCAAAGAGCTGCCCCTCCCAGACATCATCCAACTGGTCTCCGTTTCGGGGAAGACCGGCGTCTTCTCCCTGCATCGCAACGGCGATTCGAGCGGTGAGATCTACCTGCGAGGCGGGCAGATCGTCCACGCGTTCGTGGGCGACCTCCAGGGCGAGGAGGCGATGTACGAGCTCGCCATCTGGCCCGAGGGCGAGTTCGTCTTCACCCCCGGCCAGGAGACCGACCTCACCACCATCCACAAGTCGAACACCAACCTCCTGATGGAGGCGGCGCGGCGGATCGACGAGTGGCAGATCCTCTCGAAGCGCATCCCCTCGACCCGGCTGGTCCCCGTCTTCACCCAGCGGGCCGCCACCACCTCGGTCTCGCTGACGCCTCAGGAGTGGTCGCTGATCTGCAAGATCGACGAGCGCCGGACGATCGAGGAGGTCGCCATCGGCCTCGACATGAGCCCCTTCGAGGCCTGCAAGCTCCTCTACGGCCTGATCACCTCCGGCCTGGTGGCCCTCAACGAGGATCTCAGCCGGCTGCGCACCGACCGCCTGCGCACCATGCCGCCCGAGGAACTCGCCGCGGTGGCCGAGACCATCCACGGCCAAGCCCGCGGCCTGCTGAGCGGCCATCCGCGGCAGGGCGACCTCGACGTGCCGTACCGCATGAGCCGCGCGGAGATGGATTCCGGGCGCGGCGTCGAGGCGGTGCTCGACCTCGTCCGCGCCGAGGAGAAGCTGGTTTCCGCCGCGCTCGGCCCGAACCAGAGCAAGACCTTCCTCGACCGCGTCGCCCTGCTCCTCAATCACTGAGAACGGTCGGCGGCCTCGGACCTAACGGTTTCGGCCGGCCCGAGACTAGAATGTCGCCATGACATCCCGGCGTCGCGCTCTCCTCTCCCTGCTCGTGGTGTGTCTGCTCGCCGCGGTCCCGGCGGGCGCGCAATCGCCGGCACCGCCGGCGGCAGCTCCGATCACCACCCCCACGCCCCAGGCTCCCGCTCCGCCGGAGCCGTCCGGCACCTCCACCAGCGACGTTCAGGGCGAGACCGGCGACGGGGTGGAGCTCCCGCCCAAGCCTTCCGACCGCTTCCTCCCTCGCCTCGACATCTACTTTCCGGAAGGCGACCTCGATCTGCGGGTCAACCGCCTGATCAACAAGACCTTCTTCGAGGGGCAGGTCAAGTACAACTTCATCAACGGCGACATCACCGCCTTCCTCCGCTACCGCTACTACGGGTACAACCGGACGACCCAGTTCACGGTTTTCGACTCCATCTCGTTCGACCGCATCGACCAGAACGTCACCTCCGACTTCGACCGCGTGCGCGGCACGCTGCTGCTGATGGAGTGGCCGCACAGCTACAACAACCGGACCTTCTTCCTCACCGAGCTCGACCGGATCAGCACCAACCGGGGCACCGCTCAGGGGAGCAACTTCCTCGTCCGGCGGGATCAGACCAACACCTTCATCCGGCTGGGCTACCAGTTGGGCACGCCCGACGAAGGGCGGTCGAGCGCCATCGCGGGAGAGACCCGGGCGCGCACCGAGCGGCTGTTCTCGGCCTTCCGCGAGTTCGGGCCCGGCGACTCGACGATCACCGCCGCCCTCACCTACGGCTTTCCGTACGGCCTCGGCGACTTCAACTATCTGAAGTTCGAATTCGAGGCGCTGAAGCGGTTCGACGTCAGCGAGCGGACCTTCCTCGTCGGCCGGCTGCGCGGCGGCACCTTCCCCTACCTGGCCAAGGCGGCGGCGAAGACGCTGCCGCCGAATCCCGATCCGATCGACTTCTACGCGGTGCCGCGGTCCGAGGCGTTCAACATCGACGGCCGCGAGAACCTGAAGGGCGTGCGCGACCGGACCCGGGGCACGGACGAGCTTTTCACGACCTGGGAGTATTTTTTTCCCTGGTTTCTCGACAAGGACCGCCCATTTCTGCACCTGAGCTGGGAAAATTGGTACTGGGTCCTGTACGCGGGCTACGGCACCATCGGGCTAAATCATAAGGTTTATACGGATTTGAGCACCTATTACCCCGATCTCGGGGTCGGGTTCGAGTCCTCGTTCCGGCTCCGGAGATACAGGTTCTTCGTCTCCGGGATTGTGGCACAAGCTTTGAAAGGAAACGGGAGTTTGGAGGCGCGTATCTCAGTCAAGTCGTATCGCTGAGCGTGCGTTCAGCGAGTTGCCTGGGCCGAGAGAAGACTCCTTGGGGGTAGCTTCGCTGCAGTCAAGAAAGGCGCCGCGGAGGGTTCAGACCTTCGCAAGTTTGGCTTACAGCCGGAGGAGAATGAATGAAACTAAGATGGTTGGGAATCATCGCGCTGGCGAGCCTCGTGCCTGCCGCGGCGATGGCGGAGGAAGCTGAGCAGGCCAATGCTGCCAGTGTCACCGGCGAAACAGGCCTCTTCAGCCTGTTGACGGGCGACACCCTGCCCCGGGGCGGGTGGTCGTTCGGCCTTTATTACAACAACTGGGATCGGGTGATCGATCTCGACCAGCGGTTCAGCCTCAACGACAAGGGACAGTTGAGCGTCGACTGGAACCGCGTCAGCGCCAGCGTGGGCTGGGGCATCACCGACCGCTGGGAGCTCAGCGTCATGGTGCCGTACGAGAACGTCAAGTACGACAACAACGACATCCGGGTACGCGTCGACAGCGGCGGCGGCCTCTCGCTCGGCAACGTCCGCCTCGGCACCAAGCTGCGCCTCATGGGTTCCGAGGGGGACCGCAGCACGCTCGCTCTCAATGGCTTTGTAAGCTTTGCGACGGGCGACGACACCGTGGCCTCCAAGGACACCGGCTACGGCGTCGGCCTCGACTGGCGCCTCTCGCGGTGGGTAGTCAATGTCGGCTACGAGGATCTCGGCAAGCAGACGCTGCCGATCCGCGGCGGCCTCGTCAACTGCGAGCCGTTCCCGCTCTGCACGACGCTGGTGGGCGTCGAGTACAACCGCAAGGCCTTCACCGCCGGCATCGGCTACGTCGTCCCGGTGAGCTCGCGGTTCGACTGGATCACCGAGGTCAACGCGGCCTTCGGCACCGGCAACAACAACCTCTTCAATGATTATTACGACTTCACCACCGGCGGCCGGGTCTGGCTCGGCGAGGACGAGCACTGGGCGCTCAACTTCGCCCTGCGCACCGACCTCAACCAGCTCAACACGATCGACGAGCACTGCCCGCTGGGCGGCCTGGTCGGCATCACCTACTTCCCGCGCCTGATCCGCCACGAGGCTCCGCCTCCGCCGCCGCCGCCACCGCCGCCGCCGGCGCCGGAACCGCCTCCCCCGCCGCCGCCGGCTCCCGCGCCTCCGCCGCCGCCGCCGCCGCCTCCGGCCCCGCCGGCTCCGCCCGAGACGATGGAGCAGACCTGCAACTTCGTGCCGGGCAGCGCGCGGCTGGACAACATCTGCAAGGCCAAGCTCGACGAGGTGGGTCTGCGGATGAAGCAGAGCTCCACGTCGACCGCAGCGGTCACCGGTTATGCCGACGGCAAGGGCAAGTCGGAGAACCAGCGGCTTGCCGACCAGCGCGCCCAGGCGGTGAAGAACTACCTGGTGACGCGTCACGGGATCGATCCGAGCCGGATCACCACTCAGGGTCAGGTCACCGACAAGCGGGCGGCCACGGTCATCCTCACCATCACTCCCTGAAGCGGAACGATCGAGACTCGGTCTGGAGAGGCCCCGCCGCGAGGCGGGGCCTTTTGTTGTATCTGACCTCGTTCGCCCGGCCTGCGGCCCCGGCGTGGGGATAGAATCCGCCTCCCATGCCGTTTTCCAAGCTGGACACCGCCGCCGTCGCCCGCACCCTCTCCCAGATCGCCGAGCAGCCGACGGACGTCGTGGACGCCTTTTTCGAGCGCCGCGAAGAGGTCGAGCTGGCGCCGGAAGGGGAGGCCGGAGGGTTGCGGGTCTGGCGGGAAGAAGGGTTCGCCGTGCGGTTGGTCCGCGAAGGGCTCACCTGGCTCGCGTCGCGCGACGCCATCGAGGCCCGCCCCTTCGCCGAGGCGCTACGGCAGGTGGCGCGGGCGATCTCCGCCGCCAGCTACCCCGAGCCGGCGCTGGTGACCGCGCCGTTCGAGCCGCCGGCGGCGCCCGAGCTCCTCGACTTTCCCGGCGCCCTCTCCCGCGCCGTGCGGGCTCACCACGTGGGCTTCCCGCTGCGGGTGACCGTCCGCCGCCATCGCCGCTGGGTGCAGGTGGTCGGGCCGCGCCTGGTGCCGGGAGCGGAGAGCGAAGCCTTCTATAGCTGCGCCGTCGAGTCCTCGTGGGGGCGCTACGGCGCCCTGCTGCCGAAGCTGACCGGCGGCGCGATCGAGGAGGTGGCCGCCGCCGTGGTGGCCCTGTTCCGCGCCCGCCAAGCGCCGTCGCCGGCGCCCTTCCGGGGTCCCGCCGTGCTGGCGGCGCCGGCCGTGGCCGTGCTGCTGCACGAGGCCGTGGCGCATGCCCTGGAGGCCGATACGCTCGCGCTGGGCGGGAACCCGGAAGCGGCGGTGGGAGTGGCCATGGCCGCCCCGTGCCTCGACGTGCTCGACGATCCTGGGGGCGCGCCGGAAGGGGTACGGCGGGTCACCGACGACGAGGGAGCGGCCGTCGTCCGCCGCTGGCTGCTGCGCGGGGGCGTCGTCGAGCAGCCGCTGGCGGACGCGCTCTGGGCCCGCTCGTCGCCGGTACTGCTGCCCGGAGCCGGACGACGGGGAACGCGCCATCTGCCCCCCGGCCCGCGTTCGAGCCACCTCGAAATCCTTCCCGGCGAGGCCTCCGACGCCGAGCTCCTGGCGGGTACCACGGAGGGGCTGTTCCTGCCGGCGGCCAGCCGCGGCGCGCTCGATCCACTGTCGGGGGAGTTCGCCCTCCACGTGCCCTATGCCCGGCGGTTCCGGCGCGGCGCCCTCGCCGAGATGGTGGGTCCGTGCGTGCTGCGCGGCCGGGTGGCGGACCTGCTGACGCGGGTGGTGGCGGTGGGCGCGGAGGCGAAGCCGGCCGGCGCCGGCTGGTGCGCCAAGGGAGGGCAGAAGCTGCCGGTCTGGGCGACCGCGCCCGCGCTGCGCCTGGACGACGTGGAGGTGGCGCCGTGAGCCAGGCCCCCCGCCTCGACGAGATCCTCCGCGCGCTGCTCAAGCGCCACCTCACCGACGCCGAGGTCTACGTCAAGCGCGGGCGTTCCCGCCGCCTGGAGCGGACCCCGTTCACCGAGACCTCCTCGACTAGCCAGGAGCGGGCCTGGGCGGTGCGCGCCGGCAATCGCCGGGCCTCCTTCTTCGCCGCCGCCACCGGCGACCCGTCTCCCGAGGGACCGTGGCCGGAGCCGGTGCCGGGCCATGCCCTCGAGCTCCCCGAGCCGGCAGCGGCGCCGGCCTGGAGTCTCCCTTCGGATTTCGACACGCCCCTGACCGGCGAGCGCGAGGGGCTCAAGCTCCTCGAGAGCCTGGGCCGCGAGCTCGAATCCGAGCTGCCGCGGGCGCGCCTGCTGCGGGCGGTGCTGGAGGACGGCTCCAGCGAATCCGAGCTCGCCAACAGCCGCGGCCTGCGGGCGGTGACCCGCAGCCGCGTCTCGACGCTCTACCTCGAAGCCGCGGGCCCCGGCCGTCCGGCGGCCACTGCCTCGCTCTACGTCGCGGCGCGCGAGCCGCGGCGCTTCCATCCCACCGCCCTGGCCCGCCGGCTGGCCGACCGTCTGGCGGTCTCCGCCGCCGGCGCTCCGCCGGTGCGGGACTCAGGGGATGTCCTGCTCGCGCCCGGGGTCGCGACGCGCCTGCTGGCCGGCCTGCTGCCGCTCCTGGTGGGACCGGGTCCGAGCTCGCGGCCGACCGGCGTTCGCGGGCGCTTCGGCAGCGACCGCGTCACCCTGATAGACAACGGCCGCCTCGCCGGCGGCACCTTCGAAGCGCCGGTCGACGGCGAGGGGGTGCCGACGCGCGAGGTGGTGCTGGTCGAGGAGGGGATCTTCCGGCAGCCGCTGCTCGCCTGGTGGCAGGAGGGCGCGGCGCACGGCGAGACCTCCGGCTGCACCCGCCGCCCCGGCTGGCGCGACCTGCCGCTGCCGGGGCCGACCCATCTCTATCTCCGCCCCGAGCCGAGGACCGCCGTCGCAGCCCTCCTCGGCGCCATCGGCCAGGGCTTCTACCTGATCGACGCCACCGGCCCCGGCCGCTTCGACCTGGCGACCGACCGCTTCGCACTCCCCGTCTGCGGATTCGCCGTGGAGGCCGGCCGCGCTACCGCGCCGGTGGCCCGCGCCTGGCTCTGCGGCGGCATCGGCACCTTCCTCAAGGGGATCGCCGGCGTCGGGAGGGACCTCACCTTCCACCCCCTCGACGGGATGATCGGCTCGCCGACCTTGCTGGTCGCGGGGCTGGAGCTGCGCGCGGGGGCGGACTGAAAGCCTCCCCCCTTGGACCGCCCGCCGGGGATGATGTTACGATCCGCCTGCCTGCGCCGTCACAGGAATGACGCGAGCCTGTACACCTCATCTACATTCAAGGGGAGAGAAGCCGGATGTCGAAGGTCGACGCCCTCATCCGTTGGTTGATGCCGAAGGAGGAGCAGTTCCATGAGCTTTTCTCCCAGGACACGGCGAACCTGCTCCGCGCCTCTCACCTCTTCTCCGAGTTCGTCCAGGCCGACTTCGCGACCCGGCGCGCCCGGATGCGCGAGCTGCGCGACCTCGAGCACGCGGGCGACGGGATCACCCGCCAGATCTTCGACGCCCTGAACTCTTCCTTCATCACCCCCTTCGACCGCGAGGACATCCGCTCGCTCGCCACCGACCTCGACGACATCCTCGACTACCTGGAAGAGGTGGCCCAGCGGCTCATCAACTTCGAGCTCGCCGAATCCCCCCGGGAGCTCCGCGAGTTCGCCGAGATCCTGGTCGCCATGGCGGCCGAGATCGAGAAGACTACCGGGCGGATCTGGAACCTCTCCAACCAGAGCGAGATCCAGCAGTCGATCGTCCGCATCTCCGATCTGGAGAACAAGGCCGACGACCTCTACAACGAGGTCATCGCCGACCTCTTCCGGGCGAACGGCCGCGATCCCCTCCAGATCATGAAGTGGAAAGAGATCTACGACGGGCTCGAGAACGCCTGCGACCAGTGCAAGGACTACACGCACGTCGTCGGCAACGTCATCGTCAAGAACGCCTGAGATGACCGCCGCCACCGCGCTCGTCGTCTTCATCATCGTCGTCGCCCTCGCGTTCGATTTCCTGAACGGCTTCCACGACGCGGCGAACTCGATCGCCACCGTCGTCTCGACGCGGGTGCTGTCGCCCAACAAGGCCGTGGCCTGGGCGGCGTTCTTCAACTTCGTTGCCGCCTTCGTGCTCGGCACCCACGTCGCCAAGACGATCGGCAGCGGCATGATCAGGCTCGAGGACGTGACCCAGCAGGTGATCCTCGCCGGGCTGGTCGGCGCCATCGTCTGGAACCTCGTCACCTGGTACTACGGCCTGCCCGTCTCCTCGTCCCACGCGCTGATCGGCGGCTACGCGGGGGCCGCGATCGTCAAGGCGGGGTCCTTCGGCGTGATCCTCCTCTCGGGGTGGACGAAGACGCTGCTGTTCATCGTCCTCGCGCCGCTGATCGGCCTGGTCTTCGGTTTTTTCCTGATGGTGGCGGTGACCTGGATCGTCCGCCGCTGGCGCCCGTCGCGGGTGGACCGGCAGTTCCGCAAGCTGCAGCTCCTCTCGGCGGCCGCCTACAGCCTCGGCCACGGCGGCAACGACGCCCAGAAGACGATGGGCATCATTACCGGGCTCCTCGTCGCTTCTGGGTATCTCACCAAGTTCGAGGTGCCCCTCTGGGTGATCCTGCTGAGCCAGGCGGCGATCGCCCTCGGCACCCTCTTCGGCGGCTGGCGCATCGTCCAGACGATGGGCACCAAGATCACCAAGCTGCAGCCGATCGGCGGCTTCTGCGCCGAGACCGCCGGCGCGGTCACCCTGATGGGCGCCACCCTCGCCGGTATCCCGGTGTCGACCACCCACACGATCACCGGCGCGATCATCGGCGTCGGTTCGACCAAGCGCCTCTCGGCGGTCAAATGGGGCGTCGCCGGCCGCATCGTCTGGGCCTGGCTGCTGACGATCCCGATCTCGGCGGCGATCGCCGCCCTGGCCTACCTGCTGATCGCGCGCATCCTCTGATCGGTTGATCGGCGCGTCCCGGCTTGGTATCGAGCATCCAGGAAACCGGCCCATGACCGTCGCTTTTCTCTCCCTCTTCTTCGGTCTGATCACGGGATCCGTCCCCGTCGAGCTGTCCGTCGACGGCCCGGCGGCCGCGGTCGAGATCGTGGTCGACGGCCGGCCCGCCGGCCGCCTTCCGGGACCTCCCTGGAAGGGGAGGATCAATTTCGGGCACGCGCTCCTTCCTCACGGCATCGTCGCCCGTGCTCTCAACGCGGAGGGCCATGAGGTCGGCCGGGCCGAGGAGTGGGTGAACCTGCCGCATCCGCCGGCCAAGGTCGAGATCGCGCTCGAGGCGAGCGGCGGCGGCCCTCCCAAGGCGGCGAAGGTGGTGTGGACCAATCTTACGGGGGACGTGCCGCGCTCGGTCGCTCTCTCCTTCGATGGCCTGCCGGTGAAGCTCGACGCCCAGGGGCGCGGCGAGCTGCCGCCGCACGATCTGAAGTCGATCCACATCCTCACCGCGCAGGTCGACTTCCTGCCCGACAAGACCGTGCGCCGGGATCTTGCCTACGGCGGCGAGTACGGCACCGAGGTCGCGACCGAGCTGACCGGCGTGCCCGTAAAGGCCCGCTCCGGGAAGGTGCCGCCGGCGGCCCGGCTCGCCGGCTGGATCACCGCGGCCGGCAAGCCTCTCGCGGTGGATGCCGTCGAGGAGGGACCGGGCAAGCTCTATATCGTCTGCGCCGCCTCGACCTCCGAGATCGACGGGAAGATGGGGCAGACCGGACACCTGATCGAGGACATCCGTTACGAGATGCGGCTCGGCCGCCAGGACCAGATCCGCTTCGTGCCGACCGTGCCGGAGCGGATTTCCAGCTCGGGCGAGCTGTCGGACCTGTTCCAGATCACGCCTCCGAGCGGCTACGAGGCGGGAGGGCTCCTCTGGCTCCTCCGGCGCATCGGACCTCACCGGGTGCCGGACCAGCAGCGAATCGCCGACGCGGTGGCCACCGCCGGCCTCGCGGCGGTGAACGAGAACCGCCGGCGCGCCGTGCTCTTGGTGCTCTCCGGCCACGAGAAGGACGCCAGCCGCTACGATCCGGCCACCGTCCGCCGCTTCCTCGCCACTCTCCGGGTGCCGCTGTACGTCTGGTCCCTCGGCCGCGCCGAGCCGGGCTCCGCGGCGGCGGCGTGGGGCGCCAGGGACGTCACCTGGACGCAGCACCTCTACGAGGCGGCGCGCCAGATCCGGGACGAGCTCGATGCGCAACGGATCGTGATGGTCGACGGCCGCCACCTGCCGCAATCGATCGCGCTGTCGCCCGCGGCGACCGGGGTGGAGCTGGTCGACTCCGCGCCTTAGAAGGTCTGAAGAGACGCCTGCCGTCACCCGGCGGCATCAGTCCACACCCGGAATCCGCGCTCTTTCGAGGAGAGCCCCCGCGGCATAGCG
>DASWQX010000895.1:0-7541 GCA_036403495.1 Thermoanaerobaculia bacterium | reverse complement strand
ATCTTCGACGATCAGGACTCTCATTCTCGACCGCGATCCTACGCGGCCCCAACATACGTGGTCAGCCGGCACCGGCCTAACGGCTCTTGAGCTCCGGCGTCCGGGACCGGCCCCACTGCAGTTTCCACAGCTCGTGCGCCGCGAGGATGAAGGAGAAGACCGCGAGCACGCCGATCGCGAGGAGCGTCCAGACCCAGAAGAGGGCTCCGCTGGACGTCGCGATTCCGCGGCCCACGACGCCTCCCGCCGCCTTGAAGTGGAGATAGGGAACGTAGGCACCGAGGAGCGATGTGAGGAGGACGATGACATAGCCCGATCGCCGTTCGGCGAGCACCAGCGTTCCGTACATCCAGAGGACAACGATGGGCACCGCAACGAGGTCCGAGAGCCCTCCCTTCTCGAACCCACGTACGATGTCGTCCGCCAGGTGCAACGTCAGGAACAGGAGCGAGAGCATGGACGTGATGGTCAACAGGACGCTCTGCTTCATGGAAAGCTCCTTCGCCAGGTCGTGAGTAGGGTGATCGTGTCAGGCAGTCTGGAGCGCTCCTGCTGAACGGCCGCTGAACAGGCCGTTCAGGTTCGGTTCAGCAAAGACTTGCCACGATGATCTCCCCTCAGCCCACCCCCCGCCGCACATACTTCGATTCCCAATGCGGACGCCCCTTCTCCTGCTGGACGATGCGCCCGTCGGCGACCAGCCAGCGGAGCGCCACCGACACCTGGCGCATGTCGAGCGGCGCCCTCAGCCGGGCGGCGAAGCGCCGGTTGACCTCCTCGGTGATGGCGCGCGGGCCGAACGGCTCCTCGGCAGCCCGGTCCTCTACCACCCTCGCCACCAGCTTGTTGATCGAAACCTTGCGGCCGATCGGAAGGTCGTCGGCGCCCCCCGGGAGCGGCACCGCCATCGGCAGCCGGGCGGCGAGCTCCACGGCTCCGGCGGCGCTCGCCTGGAACGTCTCGAGATGCCCGACGAGCTGCTCCAACTCCGCAGCGTGCTCCGCCCGCCTTCCGCGGTGGAACGCCTCGCGCTCGGCATGCAGCGACTCCTGCTCGCGGTGATGCGCGACCTGCGCTTCGAGGCTGGACAGGATCGAAGCCAACGACAGCCTAGTATCCATGACGTTCCCTCCGGGAAAAATCCGCCGCATGACCCAAGATCACGGGCTCCATTCTAGGTGAACCCTCCGCGACATTCAACCAATATGCGTAGCAATGGAACCAATGTGCCGCAGAATCGCTGATTGACTCCGCGTATTAGGTGGAATAGGCGGTGGTTTCCCCGAAGGTCTCTGTGAAATTTATCTAATTTGCGTAGTAAATCACTTGAATGGGTCGGATACGCGCGAATGTCGCGACGCAATTCGCGAAATACGCGGCGCCATCCGCGGGTCATGCGGAGGATTTAACGGGTCAGGGAGAGGATTTCATCTCCTCCACCTTGTCCGCCAGCACGGTGAGGGCAATCCTGCCGCGCGAGGAGGGTGGCACCTCGGGAGGGCAGCCCTCCCGTTGCCCACGACCGGCAACTGGCCCGCCCCACCGCTCTATCTGGAGGCGCCGGCCGGCGCCACGGCGGCGACTGAAAAGGCCGTGTTAGCCTTATGGGTCAGGAGGCCTCTATGCAACACCGCTTGACCATCGATTACGGCGACGACGTCCTCTTCAGCAGCGGCTTGACGCGGGGCGCCTTCGCCGAGGAGGCCCGTTTTCTTCTCGCCGCGAAGCTCTACGAAGTGGGCCGGCTGAGCTCGGGCCTCGCCGCAAAGCTTTGCGGGAAGGGAAGGGTAGACTTTCTCCTCTCGCTCCCGAGGATCGGCGTGTCCGTGAGCAACCTCCAGCCCGAGGATCTCGACTCGGAAGTGGAGTTCATGCGGCGTGGCTGAGCCGATCGTCGTGAACACCGGGCCTCTGATCTCCTTCACAAGAATCGGCTGCCTGGATGTGATCGGCCGATTGCCCTACGAGTTTCTTTGCCCGGCAGAAGTCTGGCAAGAGCTCGACGAAGGGCTCGCGTCAGGGCCATGGCTTGCACCAGCCTGGCTCAGACAGGTGCCCTTGGTCACACCGCCCTCTCCCGCCCTTCTGGCTGGCCTCGACCTGGGAGAAGCCGCGGTCATTCAACTGGCGCTGGACACCGGCGTCCGCACCGTCGCGATCGACGAATGGAAGGGACGCCGCGCTGCCCTCGCTGCGGGCCTCAGAGTCACTGGGTCGCTGGGCCTCCTGGGTCGAGCGAAGGCTGAGGGGCTGATCCCGGAGTTGAAGCCTCTCATCGAGAAAGCGGTTGACGCCGGAATCTGGTACAACCGTGAGCTCGTCCAAGCCTTCCTGGAAGCTGCCGGCGAGTAAACAAGTAGGGCTCATCGCTTCAGAGGCTGATCGGAAGGCCTGCTGCTTCCCAGTGGTACGCTACCGCCCGTGCTTCAGCGCTTCCTCGGCCTCGCCCTGCTCGTCTTCGCCGCCGCTCCCGGCGCCGCTCTCGACCGGGTAACTCTGGCTACCAACTGGAAGGCCGAGGCCGAGCACGGCGGCTTCTATCAGGCCATCGCCACCGGCATCTACCGGCGGCACGGCCTGGACGTCACGCTGCGCATGGGGGGGCCGCAGGTCAACAACCCCCAGCTCCTCGCGGCCGGGGTGGTCGATTTCAACGTGGGGTCCAGCTCATTCGCCGCGCTCAACTACGCCAAGGCGAAGATCCCCATGGTCACCGTGGCGGCGATCTTCCAGAAGGACCCGCAGGTTCTGCTGGCCCATCCCGGTCAGGGGAACGACACCCTGGAGGCGCTCAAGGGGAAGCCGATCCTGATCGCGCCGCCCGCGCGGCTCACGTTCTGGAGCTTCCTCAAGATCCGCTACGGCTATACGGACGATCAGATCCGGGTCTATACCTTCAACATGGCCCCGTTCCTGGCGGACAAGCAGGCCATCCAGGAGGGGTATCTGACCAGCGAGCCGTTCACCCTCCAGAAGGCCGGGGTGAAGCCGGTCGTCCTCCTGCTCGCCGATCACGGTTTCGACAGCTACTCGACGACGATCGAATGCGCCTGGAAGCTGGCGCGGGAGCACCCCGACCTCGTCCGCCGCTTCGTGGATGCCAGCATCGAAGGGTGGTACAGCTATCTCTACGGCGATCCGGGGCCTGCCAACGCGCTGATCAAGAAGGACAATCCGGAGATGACGGACGACCTGCTCGCCTATGGCCGCGAAGCCATGAAGCGGCACGGCGTGGTCGACTCCGGCGATGCCCTGAAGCTCGGCATCGGCGCGATGACCGACGCGCGCTGGAAGGCCTTCGCCGCCGACATGATCCGGGCCGGGCTCTATCCGCCGAACCTCGACCTCTCCCGGGCCTATACGCTGCAGTTCGTCGATCACAAGGTTGGAATGCAATCCAAGGCGCCGGCGCGTGCCCCTTCCCACCCCTGACTCCGCGCCGGTCGTCCGCCTGCGCGGGATCGAGCAGCGGTTCGCCGGCGGCGTCACGGCGCTCTTGGGGCTGGACCTCGACGTCCATCCCGGCGAGTGGCTCAGCCTGCTGGGCCCGTCGGGCTGCGGCAAGAGCACCGCGTTGCGCCTGATCGCGGGACTGGCGCGGCCTACGGCGGGGAGTGTCGAGCGGCGGTTGCCGGGGACGCACGCGGTCGGCTTTGTGTTCCAGGAGCCGACTCTCATGCCCTGGGCCACGGTCGAGGAGAACGTCGCCTTGCCCTTGCGGATC
The DNA here is from genome assembly GCA_036403495.1 of Thermoanaerobaculia bacterium. GTDB lineage: Bacteria > Acidobacteriota > Thermoanaerobaculia > Multivoradales > UBA5704 > DATARR01. Next base: position 3,817 of record DASWQX010000895.1, on the reverse strand, counting down.
CTCGGCACACCGCGCGCCGAGATCCGCGCCCGCGTCGCGGAATTGATCGAGCGGGTGGGGCTCGCCGGGTTCGAGCGCGCCCGGCCGCGCGAGCTGTCAGGCGGAATGAAAATGCGAGTGTCGATCGCCCGGGCGCTGGCCGCCGAGCCGCTGCTGCTGCTGCTCGACGAACCCTTCGCGGCGCTCGACGAGATCACCCGGGCGCGGCTCAACGACGACCTGCTCGCCCTCTGGCACGCGCAGGGCTTCACGGTGGTCTTCGTCACCCACAGCGTCTGGGAGTCGGTCTATCTCTCCACCCGCATCGCCATCCTCTCCGCCCGGCCGGGGCGGGTGGTGGGGGAGGTGGAGGTGGATGCGGCGGCGCCGCGCGGGGCGGAATTCCGGGAGTCCCCGGGGTACCTGCGAACCTGCCGGCAGGTCTCGGAGACGCTGGCGGAGGCGATGCGATGAGCCCTGCTCGCAGTTGGCGTTCCGCGCTCCTGCAATTCGGGCCGCCTCTCGCGGTGATCGTGCTGTTCCTGGGGGTCTGGGAGGGGTTGGTGCGTTGGCGGCACATTCCCGAATACCTCCTGCCGGGACCGCTGCGGATCGCCGTGGCGCTCGGCGAGAGCTGGCCGACGCTCTACCCGTCGCTCCTCTTCACCCTCGCGGTCACTGGCGAGGCGCTTCTCGCAGCGGTCGTCCTGGGAGGCGGCCTGGCGGTGCTCCTGGCGCAATCCCGCTGGATCGAGCGGAGCTTCTTCCCGCTCGCGGTGGTCCTCCAGGTCACGCCGATCGTGGCGATCGCCCCGCTGCTCCTGATCTGGATTCACGATGTTCGGCTCGCTCTGGTGGTCTGCGCCGCTATCGTGGCCTTTTTTCCCATGGTCGCCAACACCACCCTGGGACTCAACAGCGCCGACCACCACCTCCTCGACCTGCTGCGGCTCTACGGCGCCTCGCGCTGGCAGGTGTTCCGGCGCGTGCGCCTGCCGAGCGCGCTGCCCTATTTCCTGGGCGGCCTGCGGATCAGCGGTGGGCTGGCGCTCATCGGCGCGGTGGTAGCGGAGCTCGTGGCGGGAAGCGGCGGCACCGAATCCGGTCTGGCCTATCGCATCCTGGAGGCGGGCTACACGCTGGCGATCCCGAGGATGTTCGCGGCTCTGGCCTTGCTATCGGCGGCTGGAGTGTTGCTCTGGGCGGCGCTCTCGGGCCTTTCCTGGCTCCTCCTGCGTAGCTGGCACGAGAGCGCGGTGCGGCGGGAGGGATGAAGGCGCAGCGGCGGCCGGAAGGTGGCCTCCTTTGGAGGGAGGGAGCGTCCACGCCTGATCCTCGACTCCGCAGCGGTCACGAGTGGGGCACAGGGTCGCAGGTACACGGTGATTTCCGAGCCTCGTCCGAGCAGCCCCCCGGGTGCGCTGTGCAGACACCCGGCCGGCCCAGATCGTCCAGACAGGAGTCTCCGTGACGCGCCCCACCGCAGTCGGAGTCACCGCACGAAAAACCGCAATTGGGCTCAATGGGCCGGAAGGTCTGAAGGGCAGACGCCTGAAATGAAGCACTGGAAGACCAAGCGCTCACGTCGCCGGACTCGAATCCGTTTTTAAAGATCGGATTCAGCGGCGTGCCGACGATAAAAGGGTTGCTGGACTGGCTAGTGAAGCTCGCGGTCCCGGCGTCCGTAATCTTTACTTTGTAATCGTTGCCATCAGCATAAGAGGTCGGAACGGTCCACGAGTAGGAGCTGTTGTTACCCGTAGAGCTGGAGATGGTGGCATAGAAGGTGCCGCCCTTGTAGGCCTCGAGTTTGACGTTGGTATTACAGGCGCTGCCGGAGCTGGACCAACCGATATTGTACGAATGACCCTTGTACCAGGTCTCACCCCCATTGGGAGCCGTCAGCGAGAACAAGCAGGTCGGCGGATCGACAACGATGAAGTTGTTGTTGGATTGGCCGGTATAATTGGGAGTGGTGGTACCGGTGATCCTGATCTTGTAGTCGCTGCCGATCCCATAGGAGGCTGGGATGGTCCAGGAGTAGGAGCCGCTGTCCGCGGTGGAGCTGGTGATCGTCCCGTAGAAGGCGCCTCCCTTGTACGCTTCAATCTTGACGGTGGAATCGCACGCACTCCCGGAGCCCGACCACTGGATGTTGTAGGTCTGACCCTTGTACCAGGTCTCTCCACCCTGGGGCGTCGATACCGCGGGTGTCCGGACCGAAATCTGGATGGAGGCGGGCGCGGATGAACAGCCGCCCACCGTCGCGGCCACGGAATATGCCCCTGAGCTGGCCGGCGTCACGGAGGGGATCACCGGGTTCTGCTGCGTGGATTGATAGTTATTCGGCCCTGTCCATTGATACGTCGCTCCCGCGATCGCCGAGGCGGTAAGCTGAAGATCCTTCCCTGCGCAAACAGGGTTGTTGCTGGAAGCCAACGGCGCCGCGGGTCCGATGGATGCCGTCGTCGTCGCCTGCACGACGCACTGACCGACCGTCTCGGTGACCGTGTAGGCGCCGGACGCCGCGGCTCCGGCGTTCGGAATCGTCGGGTTCTGGAGCGTCGATGAGAAGCCGTTGGGACCGGTCCAACGGAACGCCGCGCCGGCAAGGCCGGTCGCGGTGAGCTGAAGCGTCTGGCCCGGGCAGAGCGGACCGCTGTTCGCCGCCTGGGGAGATTCGACGAACTGGCACAGGAACATGAAAGCAGCCACCTTCGTCACGCTTCCACCGCCGCTCGGATTGCTCACCGTCACGTCCGTGATGCCGACCGCATGAGCGGGAGTCTGCACCAGGAGACGGGTGTTGTTGACGAAGGTGACGCTGGCAGCGGGAGTGCCGCCAAAGTCCACGGCCGCGCCGGGCTGAATGCCGCTGCCCAGAATGAGAAGCTGTTCGCCACCGCGGCTGTCGCCCTCGCTGGGCGACACGCCGAGGAAGGTCATCGTCGTGACGTCGTCCGCGGCGCTGGAACCGTCCCGGCCGTTGGCGACCTCCGAGCCGTCCATCTCTCCGCCGCCGTCGGAATCGGCATTGTGCGGATCACAGCCGTTGAGGTACTCGTCGACGTTCGCGAGTCCATCATGGTCGGGGTCGAGGTAGGTGTCGCCCGCATCGTTGGGGTTCAGCCCGTGAGCGGTCTCCCAGGAATCCGGCATGCCGTCGCCGTCGGTATCAATCAATCTGACGATCCTGCCCCCATAAACTGCGTTTGAGTAGTCGCCATTGCGGATGCGCGCATAAACATAATACGTTCCATCTGGCAGGCCACTCAGGTCCCAGCTATAACGCATACCACCGTTGACGGCATCAAGACCTGTCACTATCGCGGTACCGTTGAAGCCATTGCCGCTTGTATCGTAGTAGAGGTCGAGCGTCGTGGCGCCGTTGCCATCTTGCGCCTGCCATTGCAGGCTCACGCTGTTGCTTGAGGTCACCTGTTCGACGACAGGGAACACCCAAGTCAAACTCGGGCTCGCTTCGCGCTCGAAGTCTAGCCAACTCCAATAGGGCCCGCCACTCGTCGCGAGCTGGGTACCCCTCGCCACCAGTCGTTCACCGTCGCTGGCTGCGAAGAAGACTAGCGCGTTGGTAAGAGAATAGGGACCGGATCGCCCGCTACGATAGATATCCTGGCCGGGGAAAACAAGATCTGCCGAGATGTCGCCTGCTGCCGCTGCCGTCACAGATCTACTTGCATGTGAGATGATCGTGTCGTCCGATGCGACGAGGTCGGCTACTACGGAATAGTTGCCGGCTGCCGCAACCTGTACCGGGAAGGTCCAGGTGAGCGAGTCATAACGTCCGTTGCCATCGGTGTCCGGTGCCGATTCTATA
>DASWQX010000894.1:0-1878 GCA_036403495.1 Thermoanaerobaculia bacterium | reverse complement strand
GGCATGAGGTAGACGCCGGGGAGGTCCGCGACCGGCGACCAGTCGAGCGCGAGCGCCACGGGGTTGTGCTGCACGACGATCAGGCCGTTCGCGCTCCCCCGCCGCAGCGTCCGCACCAGGCGGTAGATCTGCTCCGGATCGCGGTGGGTCTGGATGAAGTAGCAGACGGTGTCGGTCATGGCCGGGCTCCGGCGAGGTCGTGGAAGAGCGCCTCGTACCCTTCGAGCACGCGGTCCATCCGCGTCAGCTCGCGCACCGCCCGCATCCGCTCGAGCCCGCGCTGCCACTCCGCCGATCCGAACGCGGCGCGCGCCCGCTCGACGGTGGCCAGGATCGACTCCCGGTCCGGCTCGCAATAGAAGGGGTAGTCCTCCCCCAGCAGCTCCACCGTGGTCAGGTCGCGGGTGGTGATCAGGTTCGCCTCGCACACCGCCGCCGTCGACACCTTGCAGTTCGGCTTGTAGAGGAACTCCCGGCCCGGCTCGCGGATCGACAGGTGGCAGTTGAACCGCGCCGCCTCAGTGAACATCGCTTCGTCGCGGACGTACTCGACGTCCGGCAGCTCGCCCCACGCCGCCAGCGACCGCGGCAGGCCGAGATAGCCGAGGGCCATGCGGTCGCCCGGCGCCTTATTGGCCTCGTACCGCGGGTCCCACTGGTGATAGATCACGCGGTCCGGCTTGCCCGCGCGGCCGAAGTCGGCGAGTTGGCGCCCGCTCTTGAAGATCAGCGCGTCATAGAACCACTTGTTCTTGATCCACCGCTTGAACACCACCGTGTCCTGGACGTCGAGCACCAGCTTGTGCCCCCGCGCCTTGAACCGCACCAGGTGATCGAGCCGCGACGTCTTGATGAACACCAGGATCCCCGGCTCGACGCTGCCCACCTCTCCCACCGGCACCGACCGCGCGTCCCACCCGCGAGCCCGCAAACCCTCAGCGATCTGGTCGGCGCCCATCACCGTAGAGCCCTTCTCGTAATACTTCACGAAGGCGACGGGAAAGGAGAGGGGGGCGTGGGTGGGCGCGGTGTTCGATCGGGTCGCGGCGGATGGCATCGGGTCCCTGGTCTCGGTTCTCCGCCGGCCAGCATGGCAGGAGGACGGAGCGCGACGCAAGGGGCGGCGAACCCGCGAGGAATCGTAACCGCCCCGGCCCGTGTCACGGGTGCAGGTGGATCGGAATCTCGTGCCAGTAGACCGAGCCGCCGACACGGATCTCCAGGGTGAGAGAGGGCTGCTCGTCGGCGAAGAGGCCGTGGACTCCGGAGAGGGTGACGCTGTCGAGGGCGCCGGCCGCGAGCGCGGCGAGCAGGGCTGGATCCTCGGAGGTGTCGAAGGCGTAGAGCCCCTTGCCGACGCGCAGCCAGACCGCGGCCAGCTCCATCTGCGCAGGCAGGACGCCTGAGGCGGAGAGGTCGACGATCACATTCTCGGGGTCCGATCCGTCTCCCCACGCGCCGTTGCCGCGGCACGGCACGCAGGGGTCCACCCCTGGCAGCGGACCGTTGCCGTCCTCCGCGTACAGCAGCGAGCGCCCTGGCCAGGTCGGCGCGGGGCCCTTCAGCCGCAGGATGGCGGTGGCGCTCCCCTTCGGCTGCAAGGAGATCGGGGCCGCTCCCAGCGCGCGGTCGAGCAGGAGCCGGGGGCCTTGCAGCTCGGAGCCGGGCAGCGGCACGCCGTCGAGCGCGAGCGCGAGGCCGTTCGCCGTGGGGAGAGGTGCCCAGCGCGCTCCCGGCGTCACCAGCAGACCGGGCGACGTGTCGGCGGTGGCCAGGGTCCCTCCGAGCCAGCCGCTGAGCAGAGCTGCGGCGTAGGAGCTTCCCGGCGGCGCCGCCCATTCGGTGTTGCCGCCGTCCAGCGTGAGATAGAGGCCGTAG
>DASWQX010000893.1:0-3826 GCA_036403495.1 Thermoanaerobaculia bacterium | reverse complement strand
GTGCCGGACGCGATCAGGTCGTCGAGCACCGTTCCCATGTCCTCGAACCCGGCGTCGAAGGCGACCAGCAGCCACGGGCGCGAGCCTTTCGCGACCGGCTTCGCCGGCAGATAGACCTTGAGGGAGATCTTGTCCTTGAGCACCGTGCTGGTGAATGTCTCGTCGACGATCCGGCCCTTGGGCGTGTCGGCCTTCGCGCGATAGGGGAAGGGCGTGGCCTGGGGAAGCACGACGTACGAGGTCGCGTCCTCCCCCTCGCCGACCTTCCTGGGATTGAGCGGATCCACGGCGATGCTGTTGAGCATCCTCAGCTCCTGGCTCTGGTCCGGGATGTCGGCGTCGGCGTCCAGGCTCGTGTAGTAGACGAACCTCGCGTCGCTCGGCAGCAGGTCGGTCCGGTACCAGATCTGTGTTCCCGGCAGCTTGACCAGCGGGATCTCGGCGTCCATCGGCCGTCCCCCCTGCGCGAGGACCTTCCGCGTGTCGGCCTTGCCCCGCCAGAGGAAAGTAACCAGACTCTGCACCAGCTCGGGATGCGCCGGCACGACGGGCGCCGGCTCCACCAGTGGCGTTCCGTCCTTCAGGCTGGCGAAGAAATTCGCCTCCGCGTTCGGGGTCCCGGCCTGGAGGTCGGTCCAGAGCTGGTGGATGCGCGGGCTCCGCAGATCGAGACCCTGGCCGAAAGCCACTTGGCCGAGCATCGATGCCAGCAAAGCGAGGACGATAGGCGACACGTGGAGCGGCAGCCGAAACCTCGGTCTCATAGGTCGTCTCCTGGTAGGTGCTTGGAGACTTGAGCTTATCCGAAGTCGCCGGTGCCGGATGGAGCGGAGGGCGATAGACTGGCTCCGCCGCTCCCGTCCTCCGCCTGGGAAGGGGACGAGCGCTCTCACCACAGATTCGGAGGCCGCCATGGACGACCAGCCCATTCTTCATCGCATCCAGCACCTCGTCGACGAGGAGCATCAGTTGGATCAGCACACCGACCGCTCGCCGGAAGACCACCAGCGCTATGAGGCCCTCCAGGTCGAGCTCGACCAGTGCTGGGACCTCCTGCGGCAGCGCCGGGCGCGCCGGGAGTTCGACAAGGACCCCGACAAGGCCAAGGTGCGCGACGCGGGCGTCGTCGAGAGCTACGAGCAGTAGATTGGAAGACAAGCGCGCCGGCCCGGTCCGCTCGCGCGGGCCGGCGCCTGAATAGGTAGGGACAGGGGAGCGGCCCGCTACCGCCCCCCTGCCGTGGTGTTTCAGTTTTCAAAGAGCGCGTTCCCCGTCCTGCGAGCGACGTTTCCTCCGGGGAACGTGGCGAGAGCGCCCCGTCGCCTGACGTCATGGGTGCTCTCTAGTCCGTTCCCCGTCCGATCCCCTCTCGACGCCTGCGGAACGCGCCGTTCCCCCCTTCGAACGGGACTCGCGAGAGGGGCACCGCGACGTTTTGCCCTCTCTCTCCTATGTACATCGTCCGTTCCGTCACGTTCCCCCAAGGGAACGCAGAGTAACCGGAAGGGAACGGCACGTTCCCTCTTTGTTACGGCATACTCCGAGGACGTAACGTATTGAATCCTCGGGGGAATGCCGTTAAAGGAGCCGTCATGTCCAGCGTCGATTTCAAGAATCTTCGCCGGGGGGCTTGACAAACGGGACTGTAGCCTAGATCATATGCACATCGCAAGACCCCTGGAGCCGAAAGGCCGGGGCTCACGAGGAGCACGAGGAGATTGATTTTCCGTCGCCGATTCCGGCGCGGATTTCGGGCCCGAAAGGCCCATAGGAGAAGGACCATGGCGAAAGAGCCGAAGTATGGAGTGACGCTGAACGGGTGGGAGCGGCTGATGGCCTCGCTGGAGGCCAATGCCCAGGACTTCCCGCAACTCGAGAGCTACCGCGTGCAGCTCAAGGCGTTGCTGGATGCCGCGAAGGAGTCCTCGGCCCATCAGGCCGCGATGGCGGCCACCAAGCAGGAGGCGACCAAGCGGTTGCGGGAGACGCTCGCGAGCGGCCGCAAGCTGGCGAACTTCCTGCGCAACGGGATCCGGCAGCAGTACGGCAACCGGGCGGCGAAGCTGGTCGAGTTCGACCTCAAGCCGCTCCGCGCGCCGGTCAAGGCGGCCCAGACGTCCCAGGCGCAGAAGCCCCCGGTGACGCCGACCCCGTCCCCGACCACCACTCCGACGCCGACGCCGTCCCCGGCACCGGCGCCGCACCCGACCACCGCCTGATCTCGCGGCCGGGAGGGGAGAGGTCCCGCCCCTCCCGGCCCTGTTTTCAGGTCACCTGCCGCACTGTTCATTGACAATCGATTCACCTTTGCCGGGGGAGGACGGACGCGGCCGTCCTCTCCCGGCTTTTTTAATGGCAGCCCCCCACCCTCCTCAGCGGCCCAGCTTCGGCGTCCCCTTCCCGCCGTCCACCGTGCCGAGCTTCACCATCGCGGCGTCGGTCATCACCACGAAGGGGCGGGGCTCGACCGTCAGCGTCCCCTTGCCGTCGTGGCGGACCACCTGCACGGTGCCCATGCCGTAGCCCATCGGACCGCGGTTGTAGTAGTGGACCCCCAGGCGATAGGGGGCGGCGTCGCGGCGGGCGGGGTTCCGCACGGTGAAGCATTCCGGTCCGTAGCCGGTCGTCACGTCGGCGTAGAGCTCGCCGCCGGAAGGCAGGGTTGGCTTGGCGAAGAAGGCGTGATCGCCGTTGCGGTCCCAGACGTGGAGGTCGACGTCGTTGGCGTCGGTCTCCCAGGTGAGGACGAAGCGCACGGAGGGCTGGTCCTCGAGCTGGGCCTCGTGAGAGCGGAGGCGGTCGAGCACCTCCTCGCGCCGACGCGGCTCGGCGCGCAGCCAAGCCGCCGCGAGGAGGCCGAGGTCCTCCCGCAGCACCTGATCGACGCCGGCGAAGCGGCCGTCCGGATACTGCTGGTCGATCCCGGTCTCCAGCGCTCCGAAGGCGTCGGCGAAACGGCCGGCGCGCAGCAGGGCCCAGGCGAGGAGGCGGTGGCCCGAGGGGTGGTCCGGCCGCTCGGCGACCGCCTTTTGGTAGGTGTCGATCGCCAGCGGGAGCCCGGTCTGGCCGAGCCGTTCGAGCCGCTCGCCGGCCAGCCGCCGGAGGTCGGCGCGGGTGGGGAAGAGATCGATGATGGAGCCGTAGGCGCGCGCCGCTCCGGCCGGATCGCCGCCGGCCTCCCAGGCTTCGCCGAGCGCGATGAGAGCCAGCACGTCCCCGGGCGCCTCGCTGTTCCAGGCTTCGGCGACCGCCCGCGCTTTCGAGACGCGGCCGGCGGCGAGGTTCTCCTTCACCTCGGCGAAACGGCCGCTGTAGGCCGGGGTCTCGGCCTCCTTCTCCTGGCCGTCGTTTCGCGATGCGACCCTCCCCCCGGACGACGGGATCCTGGGAGCTGGAGGCGGAGGCGGAGGCGGGGCCGGCGCTCCCGCCGAGCGGGCCAGGGGGACTTCCGACGGCTCAGGGACCTGGACGCTGGCGATCCCCCCGACGACGCCTCCCGCGACGCCTCCGGAAACGCCGCCGGCCACACCACCCTCGACCCCACCCTGGACACCGGCCGCGCGTTCGTCCAGCAGGGGTGACTCGGCGGCGACCGTGATCCGGTCCTCCTCCTCGCCGACCGGCTGCGCGGTCTCGTTGGCGCCGATCTCCTCGAACGCATCGAACGAATAGTAGGTCGGCCCCGGCTTGGGGCTGACTGCCTGCCGGGTGAGTTGGGGCTGATCGAAGGTCTTGCGGGCCATCACCTCCAGCCCACCCGGGCCGACGGTGAGGATGTCGGCGAGCGATTTCCGGTCGAGGCCGAAGCGCGCGTAGTCGTACTGGG
>DASWQX010000892.1:0-3811 GCA_036403495.1 Thermoanaerobaculia bacterium | reverse complement strand
GGCCATCCTCCGCCGCTGACGCCGCGGCCGCGCCGCCACCACGGCGCGCACGGTGTCCGGCAGGCTGTCGGCGAGCTGGCGCCAACTGTCCGGGTCCTCGGGCTTGGGGAGCACCTCGAGGGCGCCGCGCCGCATGGCCTCGAAGGCGGTCTGCATCTGGTTGCGGTTGGCGCGCGAGGAGAGGACCACGATCGGCGTCGGCCGCACCGCCATGATCCGCTCGGTCGCCTCGTAGCCGTCGAGCACCGGCATCTGGAGGTCCATCACCACCACGTGCGGCTGCAGGTCGATCACCGCCTGCACCGCCCCCGCGCCGTCCGCCGCCTCCCCCACCACCTCGATGTCGCGGGTCTTGCGGAAGAAGCGGCGCAAGACCGCCCGCACGGAAGAGGAATCGTCGACGAGGAGGACGCGGATCATGGGGTGGCCGTCCATGGAAGTCCCGGCAGGGACGGCCGTGGGTAGCCCGGGATTTCAATCCCGGGCGTCGGAGGAGCCGGCTTTCCCGCCCGGGATTGAAATCCCGGGCTACTTACGGCCGCCCCTACGGGGCTACCCCCCCTCACCGCCCGCTCCCGCTCAACCGCCGCACCAGGTCCACCAGCTCGCCGGCGTCGAGGCTCTGCTTGGTCAAATACGCATCCGCGCCGACCTTGAGGCCGCGCAGGCGGTCTTCCGGACGGTCGCGCGTCGAGACGACGATGATCGGCAGGTGGGCGAAGTGCTCCATGGCGCGCAGGTGGGCGGCGAGCTCGAAGCCGTCCATGCGCGGCATCTCGATGTCGGTGACCACGCAGTCGAAACGCTCCTCGCCGAGCAGCGACAGCGCCTCCTCGGCGTCGCCGGCCGCCACCACCTCGAAGCCGGCGTCCTCCAGCAGGCGGCGCTCCATCTCGCGGGTGACCAGCGAGTCGTCGACCAGCAGCACGCGGACGCGGCGGATCACCACCTGCGGGCGCGCCGCCGGCAGGGCCCGCAGGTACTCGCGCTGCGACAGCATCGACGGGGAGAGCACGCCCACCGGCTCGCCCGAGGCGAGCAGCGCCACCCCTTCGAGCAGGCGGTCGGTGGGAGCGCGGCGGGTGATCGGCCGCACCAGCACCTCCTGCTCCCCTTCGACCGTATCGACGGCGATGGCCAGCGACTGCCCCGAGACCACCCCTTCGAGCAGGAGCTGGCTGTCCGCCGCCGGCTGGCCGTAGAGGCGGGCGAGCGGCACGAAGGGGACCAGCCGGCCGTCGGCCAGCGTCACCAGGGTGCGGCCGTCGCGCTCGACCACGGCGCCGGGATCGATGCGGGTGGCCCGCCGCACCACCGCCGCCGGCAGGGCGATGCGGAGCTGCCCGACGCGCAGCAGCATGACGGATTCGCCGCGCCGGGCCACCGGCACCTCCAGGATGAAGGTGGTGCCCTGGCGGGGCTCGGTCTCGACGAAGACCTCGCCGCCGACGCGGTTGACGATGGTCGCCACGACGTCGAGCCCGACGCCGCGGCCGGAGGTCTCGGAGACCTGCTTGCGGGTGGAGAAGCCGGGCGCGAAGAGGAGCCGCAGGGCCTCCTTCTTGCCCATCGCGGCGGCGGCCGCCGCGTCCACCAGTCCGACCTCGGCGGCGTGCTGGAGGACGCGCGGGATGTCGATGCCGCCGCCGTCGTCGGCGATCACCAGGCGCACCCGCGGGCCGTCCGCCAGCGCCTTGATCGAGATCCGGCCGATCCGCGGCTTCCCCCGCGCCTCGCGCACCTCGGGGGACTCGATGCCGTGATCGACGGCGTTGCGCACCAGGTGGAGGAGCGCCTCCTCGAGCTCGCGGGCGATCCGGCGGTCGAGCCGCGTCTCCTCGCCCTCCAGCTCGACCTCGACCGCGCGGTCCAGCGAACGGGCGAGGTCGCGGGCGTAGCGGGCGAAGGAGAGCAGGAAGCCGCGCATCGGCTGGAGCTGGAGCGAGAGCATCTTCTCGAGCTGCTCCTCGGCCGAGCGGATCAGCCGTCCCTGCCCCCCTTCGAGCTCCACCGCCACCCGCCGGAGCATGGTGGCGAGCACCGCCAGCACCTGCGTCGGCTGCGGCTCGTGGAGGCCGTCCTCGGCCAGGCGGGCGAGGTCGTAGATGCGGTCGACCACCTGCCGGCCGGCCACCGCCATGATCCGCACCTGGGTCGCCCGCTCGGCCACCGCGTCGAGCGCGGCGACGTCCACCCGCACGTCGTTGGATGCGGTCGGCGGCGGATGGGCGGCGGTGGCGGGGGCCCTGGGCTCCGCGGCGATCGACGGGAGAGGCTGGGCCGGCGGCGGCGCCTCGACTGGCGTCTCTAGAGTCGGCGGTGGGGCGGGCGAGGGAACGGCTGCCGGAGCCGGAGCCGGAGCCGGCTCGACGGCGGAGCCGCGGAGAAGGTCGACCATCGCCTGATCGACCGGCGGGTCCTCGCCGCGGGAGACCGCCTCGACCAGCGACGTGAGGTCGTCCACCACCCGCGTCAGCAGCGGGATCATGCCGGGGCGGGCGGCGTGGAGCACCTCCTCGGCGGCGTGGCAGAGCTCGGCCAGGGCGCCGATCCGCATCATCCGGCCGGCCCCCTTCAGCGTGTGCAGCTCGCGCTTGGCCTCGACCACCGACTGCGGATCGCCCTCCAGGCGCGGCACGCAGGTGGCCAGCCGCTCCAGGCGGTCGCGCGCCTCCTCGACGAAGAGGGGGATGAGGTCGGCGAACTCCGCGTCCACTTCAGACCGCCGCCGTCAGATCTTGGTCCAGGAGTCGACGTTGACGTCCAGGCCGAGCACCCCTTCCAGCTCGCCCTGATCGTAGATCGGGGTGGCGGCGGTGAAGATCGACTGGCCCGAGAACAGCGAGGTGAACAGGGGGGTGAGGATCGTCTGCCCCTCGCGCACCGCCGACTTGTACCAGGGGCGTTCGGAGAACCCCTCGCCGGTGCGCACGCTCCCCGGCACGTCGCGGTCGCCGACGATCTGGCGGTTGATCACCAGCGCCGTCTGCCCCCGCCGGCCGTCGTAGAAATAGAGGCACTCGACGAACCCCTGGCGGTGCACCAGGTCCTCCAGCAGCCGCTCGATCGCCTCCCAGTTGCCGAGCCGGCGGGCGACGTCGCGGGCCCACTGCTCGGCGGTGTGCTTGAGCGAGTGGGGGGAGTCGAGGTGGAACGACTGCGCGAGCATCTGGATGATCAGCCCCAGCCGGTTGAGCCGGTCGGCGGTCTCGGTGAAGTGGCGCAGGCCGTCGGCCATCCGCTGCACCACCTGGCTGACCTCCTTGAGGGTGAGCACCACCTCGTCCGAGGCGGCGTTCTGCTGCTGGGTGGCGAGGGAGATCTCGCGCGCCACCCGCGCCGTGTCGCTGGAGGCGCCGCGCAGGTCCTCGATCGCCGAGGCGGCGGCGCGCGCCCGGGTCAGCACCCGGCCCGCCTCGGTGCTCCCCTCCTCGGTGGCGACGACGGTGGTGCGGATCGAGCCGGCGAACTCGTCGAGCAGGTTGCGCACCGACTCCACCGATTCCTGCGAGCGCTGGGCGAGGCGGCGCACCTCCTCGGCGACCACCGAGAAGCGCCGCCCGTGCTCGCCCGCCGCGGCGGCCTCGATCGCCGCGTTGAGCGACAGGATGTGGGTCTCCTGGGCGATCTCGGTGATGAGGTCGAGGACGCGGTAGATCTCCTTCGAGCGGGCGCCCAGGGTGTCGGCGCGGGTGGCGATTCCGCGGATCCGCTTCTGCACCTCCTCGATCCCGGCGACCGCCTCCTCGACCGCCGCGGCGCCCGAGTTGCCGCTCTCCTCGGCGTGCTGCGCGAGGTCCGCCTGGACGGC
>DASWQX010000891.1:0-2910 GCA_036403495.1 Thermoanaerobaculia bacterium | reverse complement strand
GGCAAGGAGGTCGGCGGCAAGGGGACCGCGGGCGCTCCGCCCGCCACCATGCCGCCGAACGTCGCCTACGATCTGTCGCTGCAACATCCGCGCTGCGTCTTCCAACTGCTCAAGCGGCAGTATTCGCGCTATACGCCGGAGATGGTCGAGCGGGTCACCGGCATCCCCAAGGACCAGTTCCTGAAGGCCGCCGACCTCTTCACCTCCGTCCGCAAGGACGGCGACATGAAAAAGGTTGCCACGGTCATCTACGCGGTGGGCTGGACCCAGCACACCTTCGGCTCGCAGATCATCCGCACGGCGGCCATCCTGCAACTGCTGATGGGGAACGTCGGCCGGGCTGGTGGCGGGGTGAACGCCCTGCGCGGGCATTCGAACATCCAGGGCGCCACCGACATGGCGGGCATCTTCGACAACCTGCCCGGCTATCTTAAGGTGCCGGCCCCGGCGGACGCCGACTTCGCGACCTACGCGAAGCGGATCACTCCCGCCGCCGCGAAGCCGACGGAGTGGGATTCGTTCAATTATTGGTCCAACACCCCGAAGTTCGCCGTCTCCTTCCTCAAGGCGATGTACGGCGACGCGGCGAAGAAAGAGAACGACTGGGCCTTCAACTACCTGCCGAGGGTCGACCGCAACTATTCCTGGACCCAGATCTGGGACAACATGTACAAGGGGACCGTCAAGGGGATGTTCGCCTTCGGCATGAACGGCGTCGCGATCGGTCCGGACTCGCAGAAGAACATCGACGCGCTCAAGAAGGCCGAGTGGCTGGTGGTCGGCGAGATCTATCCGGACGAGACCAGCGAGTTCTGGCGGGCGCCCGGCATCACCCCGGAGGAGATGAAGAAGATCAACACGACCGTCTACCGCCTCCCCTGCGCGGGGTTCGCGGAGAAGGACGGCTCGATGACCAACTCCTCCCGCTGGCTGCAGTGGAAGAACGTGGCGCTGCCGCCGCCGGGAGAGGCGCGGCTGGACCAGGACATCATCGCGCAGATCTTCCTCAGGGTCCGCGATCTGTACAGGGCGGAGGGGGGCAAGTTCCCTGATCCCATCCTCAACCTCACCTGGGCCTACATCGACCCGCGGCACCCCGCGCTCGCCGAGCTCGCCCGGGAGATCAACGGCAAGGCCCTCGCCGACCTCGAGGACCCCGCCACCAAGCAGCAGATCAAGGCGGGCCAGCAGCTTCCCGGCTTCGCCTGGCTCAAGGACGACGGCACCACCTCCTGCGGCAACTGGCTCTACTGCGGCTGCTGGACCGAGGCCGGCAATCAGATGGCCCGCCGGTCGCCGGAGGACCCCTCCGGCCTCGGCGTCCATCAGGGCTGGGCGTGGTCCTGGCCGGCCAACCGCCGGGTGCTCTACAACCGCGCCTCCTGCGATCCCGCCGGCAAGCCGTACGATCCGGAAAGGCGGCAGGTCTGGTGGAGCGAGGCCGCGCAGAAGTGGGTCGGCAACGACGTCCCCGACTTCAAGGCGGACTCCCATCCGCGGGATCACATGGGGCCGTTCATCATGAACCCCGAAGGGGTGGGACGCATCTTCGCGCCGCTCGCCTTCTTCGCCGACGGGCCGTTCCCGGAGCACTATGAGCCGATCGAGAGCCCGGTGAAGAACGCGTTCCATCCGGGGCAGTCGACCAACCCGGTGGTCAAGAAGTTCAACACGCCGATGGACAAGTACGCCGAGACCGGCGGCGAGTTCAACGTCATCTGCACCACCTACCGGCTCACCGAGCACTACCACTACTGGACGAAGAACAATCCGATGAACGTGCAGCTCATCCCCGAGCCGTTCGTGGAGATGCCGGTCGAGCTGGCGGCCTCGCTGGGGATCGCCGGCGGCGACAAGGTGAAGGTGACCAGCGCGCGCAGCTACTACGTCGCCAAGGCCTTCGTCACCAAGCGGATCAAGCCGATGATGATCGACGGCAAGAAGATCTATCAGATCGGCATTCCCATCCATCAGGGTTTCCGCGGCATCCAGGAAGACAAGGAGAGGAACGCGAAGACGCTGGTCAACCGCCTGTCGCCGACCGTGTTCGATCCAAACGCCTACACGCCCGAGTTCAAGGGCTTTCTGGTCAAGGTCGAGAAGGCCTAGGGGGACCCTATGAGCCAAGCCAATCTGGAAATCCGCAGGATCTCGGCCCATCCCGGTCCCGTCCCCGGCGTGGGGCTCAAGCGGGACCTCGAGGTCGCCAAGCTGATCGACACCACGACCTGCATCGGCTGCAAGGCCTGCGAGGTCGCCTGCATGGAGTGGAACGGCCTCTCGTTCAGCGAGACGGAGTTCCAGAACAGCTACCAGACCATGCCCGACACGGCGTGGAACTACTGGAACCTGATCCGTTTCAACGAGCACGAGACCGAGGGCGGCAACATGATGCTGCTCATGCGCAAGGACCAGTGCATGCACTGCGAGGAGCCGGGCTGCCTGATCGCCTGCCCGGCCGACGGCGCCATCGTGCAGTACGCCAACGGCATCGTCGACTTCAACCAGGACCAGTGCATCGGCTGCGGCTATTGCATCACGGGCTGCCCGTTCAACATCCCGAAATTCAGTCCGACCTCGCGCAAGGTGTTCAAGTGCACCCTCTGCTCGGACCGCGTGGCCGAGGGGCTGGAGCCCGCCTGCATCAAGGCGTGCCCCACCGGCTGCCTGCATTTCGGCACCAAGGCTGAGATGAAGGAGCTGGGGGAGAGCCGCGCGCTGCAGCTCCGCGAGCACTCCGGGTTCGCTCACGCCGGGGTGTACGACCCCGCGGGCGTCAAGGGGACCCACGTGCTCTACGTGCTGCACGACGCCACCAATCCGGAGGCCTACGGCGGCCTGCCGAGCAACCCGCACGTCCCGTGGACGGTCTGGCTGTGGAAGCGGCCGCTCAAGTGGCTGGGCAATCTC
>DASWQX010000890.1:0-7184 GCA_036403495.1 Thermoanaerobaculia bacterium | reverse complement strand
TCAGCCCTGGGCTGAGATCTCCCGGCCCGTTGGGCCGGACGGAACCAGATCTCCTGGGGCTGCCGTGCTCCGGGGAACTGGTGCAGTTATTCTGTGACGAGTCCTAAGAACCGAGGAATGCTGAGCAGTTCGACAATTCCTTGTCCCTTTCGTCCTTGCAGTCCTTTACGTCCTTGCGTGGCTTTTTCTGCAGCGCAAGCCCCTAGTTCACCGTCGCCCTAGAAATGAGGGATTTTGTAGGGGCGGCCCTATGTGGCCGCCCCTACAAAAGAACGCGTCACCTCTGGATTGACGAAGCACTAGGCTTAGCGCCAGCTTCAGCCGCAGCGACCTCACGTTCCAGGTCCGTCAGGTCTGCATCCAGGTAGGGCAGACTCCGCCGGCTCAACAGATCCAGGAATTGGGCTTCCGGGAGGCCGCCGCTCAACGCTCCTCTCCTACCGGATCCCCGAGCTCGCCAGACCCAGCAGCGACTTGATGTTGTCGTCGTTCCAGCGGATGCCGGCGCCGAGGAAGAAGGAGCGGCGGGTACTCTCCAGAGGGTCGTCGTAGCCGCCGACCAGGTAGAGGTTGGGGGCGAACTGGTAACGGCCGAGCAGGCGGAGGTGGGCCGATTCATTGTTCGGACGGTTGAAGTCGAACGCCTCGAAGGAGAGCAGGAGCCGGCGGTCGAGCACCGGCAGGGGGTACTCGATCTGCGCGCCGCCCGTGCCCTCGATGATGCCGGCGTAGAGGTGAGTGTTCCAGGGGCCCTTGTAGCCGAAGAGGCCGGTCGCGGAGTAGCTCCGCTCGTCGGTGACCGTGTGGATCGTGGTCGTCTCCGGCACGCCGTCCGGAGGCGTGACGGTATAGGTCTGCGTCTTCTCGCTCCGCTTGCCCTCCGGGGTGCTGACCAGCCCGACGCGGTAGAGGTGCTTGTCGTCCTGCGGGTCGATGTCGAGGTGGAAGGCGCTCTGCGAGTCGCTGGTGTGCTGGAGATAGAAGGTCTGCACGTCGAGGTCGATCTTAAACTTGTTGAGCCCGCCAAAGCTCTTGCTCAGCGATTCCACGCCGCCCTTGATGCTGTCGAGGGTGGTGATGACGCCGTTGTAGGCCTTGTCGTCGTTGACCAGCTTGCCGATGGTGCCCTCGCCGCTGGCGATCTTGCCGGAGATCTTGTTGAGGTTGTCGGCGGAGGTCTGGAGCTTGGTGGTCAGCTCGCGGATGTTGTCCAGGCTGCCGGAGACGTTGCCGCGGTTCTCGGCGACCAGGGTGGAGATCTGGTCGAGGGTGCGGTTGGTCTCGGCGGCGATCCGCGGCAGCTCGCGCGCCAGGATCGCAGTCAGGTCGTTGATGTGGTTGACGCTGGAAGCGACGTTGGCGCGGTTCTCCGCCACCAGCATGCGGATCTCGGTGCTGGTGAGCTGGATGTCGGCCAGCAGGCGGGCGATGCCGCCGCCGACGTCGTTGGTGGAGAGCTGGCTGGTCACCTTCTGGATCGAGGAGCCGATGTCGTTGATCTTCGCCATCGCGTCGTCGAGGCTCGGCGGCGTCGTGCCGACGAGCACGGAGTTTTCGGGCAGCGGCGGCGCGTTGGGCGGTCCGGGGATCAGCTCGACGTACTTCTCGCCCAGCAGGCCGAGGTTGGCGATCCGCGCGGTGGTGCCGACGGTGAGCGGGACCTTCTTCTCCATCACCATGTTGACCCGGGCCCGCGCCCCCTCCCACAGGCCGAGGCCGTCGACGTGGCCCACGCGGACGCCGGCGATGCGCACCGAGGCCTTGTCGTCGAGCCCGGCGACCGAGTCGAAGATGGCGCGGAAGTGCTGCCCCTTGGTGCCGAAGGGGTTGATGTCCTCGATCTTCCAGATCAGGACGCCCAGGACGACGAGGCACAGAGTCGCGAAGACTCCGATTTTGACCAGTGATTTCATAGCTCTCCCGTACTCCCGGGCGCCCTCAGAGGCCGCTCGGTCCTCCACCGCTGTCCGTCTTCCGCGCCGCTTCCCGCGAATCGCCGCCGGGGCGCGCCGAAACATCCTCGGTCAGCGGCCCCTCGGCCTTGCCGTGGATGAACTGCTGCACCCTTGGATCGTCGAGCCGCTTGAACTCCTCGGGCGGCGCCTCAGCGATGATCTTACCCCGATTGAGCATGGCGATCCGGTCGCCGATCAGGAACGCGCTCTCCATGTCGTGGGTGATGGTGATGGTGGTCGTCTTCAGCCGGTTCGACAGATCGAGGATCACCTCGCCGATCAGCGCCGTGGTCACCGGGTCGAGCCCGGTGGTCGGCTCGTCGAAGAGGAGGATCTCCGGCTGGTGGGCGATCGCGCGGGCGAAGCCGACGCGGCGCCGCATGCCGCCGGAGAGCTGCGAGGGGAGCTTGTCGGCCACCCCTTCGAGCCGCACCATCTCCAGGCACTCCTTCACCCGGTCGTCGATCTCGCCGTGGCTCATCTTGGTCAGCCGCTGCAACGGGAACGCGATGTTCTGCCAGACCGTCATCGAGTCGAACAGCGCCCCCTCCTGGAAGGCCATGCCGAACTTGCGCCGGAACTCGGTGATCTCGCGGTTGCCGAGGGTCTCGACGGCGACGCCGTCGACCTCGACCGTGCCCGAGTCCGGCTTGAGCAGGCCGATGATGTGCTTGAGCAGCACGCTCTTGCCGGTGCCCGAGCCGCCGATGACGACCAGCGATTCCGCCGGCGCGATGTCGATGCTCACGCCGTCGAGCACCACTTTGGGGCCGAACGACTTGTGCAGATCCTTGATACGGATCTGGACGTTGTCGGTTTTCGTGGTTGGTTCGGTCATGGCTTAGAACAGCAACCGGGTGAGGAAGAAGTCCGAGATCAGGATGGCGATGCTCGCCACCACCACGGCGGCGGTGGTCGAGCGCCCCACGCCTTCCGCGCCGCCGGTGGTGTAGAACCCCTGCTGGCAGCCGATGACGGCGAGCAGGAAGCCGAAGGCGGACGCCTTGATCAGGCCGGAGAACAGGTCGTTGAGCTCCATGAACTGGAAGGACCGGTTGAGATAGGCGACCGGATTGGCTCCCATCAGCACCACGGCGACCAGATAGCCGCCGAGGATGCCGACGCCGTTGCCCAGGACGACCAGCAGCGGCAGCGTGATCGTGGTCGCCCAGACCCGCGGCACCACCAGGTAGTGGACCGGATCGGTCGCCATCACCTCCAGGGCGTCGATCTGCTCGGTGACGCGCATGGTGCCCAACTCGGCGCCCATGGCCGAGCCGGCGCGGCCGGCGACGATGAGCCCGGAGAGCACCGCGGAGAGCTCGCGCACCATCGACAGGGCCACCAGCGAGCCGACGAAGCTCTCGGCGCTGAAGCGGCTCAGCACGGTGAAGGTCTGGAGGGCCAGCACCATACCGGTGAACCCCGCCGTCAGCAGCACGACGGGCAGCGAGTTGATGCCCACCTTCACCATCTGGCGGAACAGCTCCCGCCAGTCGTAGGGGGGGCGGAAGGTCCAGACGAAGACGCGCCCGACCATCTGCATGAAGCGCCCCATCTGCTCGAAGAAGCGCTCCAGCGACGATGGCAGCTTCAAGTCTCCTCCCTCGAAAAACGCGACATCAGCTCCTCCACTCTCCCCTCGCGGACATAGCGGCGCGGCAGCCGGAGCCCAAGGTGGCACAGGATCTCCCAGGAGATCGTGCCGGCGTGAGCGGCGAGCTCCGTCGCCGTGATCTCTTCGGCGCCCTGGCGGCCGAGCAGCACGACCTCCTCCCCCAGCTCCGCCCCGGCGTCGGTCACGTCGAGCAGGGTCATGTCCATCGTAACCGAACCGGCCACCGGAACACGACAGCCCCGCGCCAGCGCCTCGGCTTTTCCCGTCAGCCGCCAGGCGTAGCCGTCCGCGTAGCCTACCGGCACGACGGCGATGCGGCTCCGCCTCCGGGTGACGGTGCGGCCGCCGTAGGAGAGCGCCGTGCCCGCCGGCACCTCGCGGAGTTGGACGATCCGCGCCCGCACCGCCATGACGGGTCTGAGAGCGCTCGGCAGGGCTCCCGGCACCGGATCGAGCCCGTAGATCGCGATCCCCATCCGCACCAGGGCAAATCGGCTCTCGGGGCGGTGGAGGGCGGCGGCGCTGTTGGCCATGTGGATCAGGATCCCCGCGCGCTCCTCCGCGGTCAGCAGGGCAAGGACGGCGGCGAAGCGCTCCTCCTGGGCCGGATTGCGCGGGCTCGCCGGATCGTCGGCGTCGCCGAAGTGCGAGAGCAGGCCGGCGAGCCGCAGGCCGGAGGCGCCGCGCAGGATCTCCAGCGCCCGCGGCACCTCGTCGACCGCCACGCCGAGGCGCCCCATGCCGGTGTCCACCTTGAGATGGACCCCCTGCGGCTCACTCTGCCCCGCCGTCCAGTCCCGCCAGTGCGCCAGCTCGGCGAGGGATGAGAGGGTCGGAATGAGCCGGTAGCGCGCGTAGAGGGCGATCTTCTCGGGGCGCGCCGTGCCCAGCACCAGGATCGGGAGCTGGACGCCGGCGCGGCGGATCTCGGCTCCCTCTTCCAGCAGGGCGACGCCGAGCCAGTCGACCCCGGCGCTCTCGAGGACGCGGGAGACCCCCACGGCGCCATGGCCGTAGGCGTCCGCCTTCACCACCGCCATGGTCTGCGCCGCGGAGCCGGCGAGCCGGCGGCGGATCTCCGCCAGGTTCGCCTCCAGGGCGGTGACGTCGACGTCCACCCACGCGGGGCGCAGGGCGGCCTGGAGATCCTCCACGCCCGGCGCGCTCTCGGCGGCCGGCGGGATCTCAGAAGGGGGCGGCGGATTCGATGCCATGCCGGTCGAGGTTGCGGAAGCTGGTGGTCTCGCCGAGGAAGACGAGGTCGACGGTGCCGGTCTCGCCGTTGCGGTGCTTGGAGATGATCAGCTCGGCCAGCCCTTTGTTCTCCTCGGTCTGGTTGTAGACTTCATCGCGGTATATGAATGCAACCATGTCCGCGTCCTGTTCGATCGAGTTGTGGACAAAGAGATCGTCCGCCACGAAATTATGCGGACCGGGGACCGTCAGGTCGAAGACCTCCTCAGTGCCGTCCTCCACGATGGAAACGATCTGATCCCAATAGATATCGCTGTCCGCGAGACGGCGCAGGGCTTCCGCGCCCGCCGCTCTCGCCACCCGCAAGGCGCGCTCCCGGCTGAGATTCTGCTTGAAGATCGTTTGCCCGGCATAAGCCGTCTCGATCTCGATATGGAGCTGGCGGTGCGTGACGCCGTTCGCCTTCATCGCGGGACGAACGTGTAGATCCCAGACCGCCCGCGGAATGACGTCCCGGTTCGTATTCTCCGGCCGCGAGGCGAGATAGATGAGAGCCTCCTCCAGCGAAGCGCTCTTGTAGGCTCCCACCGCCCCCACCGCCTCGGCGAACCGGAGCACCTGCGACCTCCCGCTAACCCTCACATGATGCTGATCCCGGCCTTTTCCCGTCTGCGGATGGATCTCAAGGCGGGCCTGGATCCCGATTCTTAGCAGGAGAGACTGGACGTCAACCGCCAACCGCCGGCTGCTCGTGGCGTAGTAGATCGCCGGATACCCACGCCCGTTCCGAGGGAGGCGGATACAGCCGTCGGTCGCCCAAAGGTGGCGGAGAAACCGGCCGATCGCCGCCTCCGGCTGCTCAAAGACCTTCCGAGGGACAAATTTTTCCCACGAACGCAGCCCCCAGACGCCGAGCTCATCGAGCCACTCGGCCACCGCGCTCCTGACGCCGTGGGTATGGCGCCGCGTCGAAGACAGATACACCTGGAACCAGGTGCGTTCCCGCTGCACCCGAGGGGCGACCTCGGAGCCGAAGATGGCCGTCGCCAACCCCGCTACCTCCAGGGCGAGATCCTCCTCGCGAGTCGTGTACTGGATCGCATGGCGCGGCAGGGTGCAGCCGTCCCCGATCAAATGTCCCAGCAGAGCCAACTCGGCGTCGGGAAGCGTCTGCTCCTTCAAGGTTGGGACTTGGCGGGGAAGAGCCAGGTGCTGGCTCACCTGAAGCTCGTCCAGGCGGCGCCAGCCCTCGACCGTCAGGAACTTGTGGTTGGCCGTGGCGCGGAGGGTCCGCCCGAGGCGCGTCGTCAACCGGAACACGGGCTTCAGGCCGGTCGAAAACGCGCGGGAGACCAGAGAGCGCTCGATTCTCAGCGTCTCGGGGTTCAAGGCCCAGATGGAGAAGCCGTCGCGTCCCGAGAGCTCCTGGATGGGGACCCTGGCTCCGGAGTCCGCCAGCGTCACCAAAGTATCTCCGGCCAAACATCCGCTCTCGCGGAGGTCGGCGAGCTGCGGCCGGTGGTCGCTGCCGCGCCTTTCGGGCTGGCGGGAGAGCTGGGAGAGGGCGATGACGGGGATCTCCAGCTCCTTGGCGAGCTGCTTCATGCCGCGGCTGATGGCGGCGATCTCCAGGTTGCGGTTCTCGTAACGGCCGCCGGCCTGCATGAGCTGGAGGTAGTCGAGCACGATCAGCGACAGCCCGCGCTCGGCCTTCAGCCGCCGCGACTTCGAGGCGATCTCCAGCAGGGTCGGGTTGGGCGAGTCGTCGATGTAGAGCGGCGCGTCGCCGATCGCGCGCACGGTCTGGATGATCCGCGTCCACTCCTTCTGTGAGACGCGGTTCGAGCGCAGCCGGGAGAAGGAGATGTCCGCCTCCGAGCAGAGGATGCGCAGCGCCAGCTCCTGCTGGCTCATTTCCAGCGAGAAGACCCCCACCGTCTTGCGCTCGCGGATGGTCACGTGCTGGGCGACGTTGAGCGCGAAGCTGGTCTTTCCCATGCCCGGACGGCCGGCGATGATGATCAGGTTCCCCCGGTTCAGACCCTGGCTGATGCGGTCGAAGTCGGTGAAGCCGGTCGGCACGCCGGTGAGCATGGTGCCGGGGCGCTCCTCGAGCTCCTCCAGGGTGGTGTGGAGGACGTGGGAGAGCTGCGCGAAGCCGCGCTGGATCGCTTCCTCGCCGAGGCCGAGGATCGCCTGCTCCGCCCGTCCCAGCGCCTCGCGCGCCTCCAGCCCGCCGTCCAGGCAGTTGCGGATGATCTCGCCGGACATCTGGATCAGCCGGCGGCGGACCGAGCGCTCCTTGATGATCTCGACATAGGCGTCGATCCGCCCGATGTCCGGCAGGTCGAGGTCGAGGCCGGTCAGGTAGGCGAGGCCGCCGCGAGCAGGGGTTGGAGCCCGGCGCCGGGCAGGCC
>DASWQX010000889.1:0-10418 GCA_036403495.1 Thermoanaerobaculia bacterium | reverse complement strand
CCCAGGTGCGCTGGGAGGGGCGTGTCGGGCAGCTCTTGGCTCTCGCCCAGCGCCGGCGCATGGGGCAGATCCCCCAGCGCATGCACGGCGTGGGCACCGAGCCCTACGCCCTGCGCGAGTACCTGCCGGGAGATCCCATCGGCAAGATCCACTGGAAGGCGACCGCCCGCCACGGCCGGCCGGTGACCCGCGAGGACACCTGGGAGCGCAGCGCCCGCCTGATCGTCCTCCTCGACTGCGCCCGCACCATGGCCTCCATGGACGGCCGGCGCAGCAAGCTCGACTACGCGCTCGCGGCCACCCTGGCGCTGACCCGGGTGGCGGCGGCGCGCGGGGACCAGGTCACCCTCATCGCCTTCGCCGGCCGCCTGCTGCGCACGGTGCGCGTCCGCTCCGGAGGGCGCGGCGCCTGGGCCGCCTACGAGGCGCTCTACGACGTCGAGGCCGAGCTCGCCGAGCCCGCCTACGACCTCGCCGCCGAGGCGGTCTTCGGCGTCGAGTCGCGTAGCGCCGTCACCGTGCTGATGACCTCGGTGGTGGACCTCGCGGCGGCGGAGCTGCTGCGCGAGTCGCTGCTGCGCCTGGGCCGCCGCCACCGGGCCCTGCTGCTCAACCTGGAAGACCCCGAGCTGCGGGCGCTCGCCGCCGATCCCCCCGCGACCCCGGCCGCCGCCTTCGCCCAGGTGGCGAGCCTGGAGATCCAGCTCGCCAACCGCCGCCTCGCCCGCCACCTGCGCCGCGGCGGCATCCGGGTGGTCAACACCCCCGCCGACCGCCTCGCCCTGGAAGCCCTGGAGGGGTATCTGGCGATCTTTCGGGGCGGCGCGGCCCCCGCCAGGCCGGCCCGCCTGTAACTTTCAGCGCTTCTCCGCGCCCAATTCATCCGAGGCGGCAGCGACGCCGTCGCCACAAGCGTAGAATTGACGAACAGGTGTTTCTGTCGGATCCGCGGATCGAACAAGGAGGAGAGCTATGAGATCAGTTTTTCAGAGGATGCCTGCGCGGTTGCTCGGGATTCTGGTGCTTTGCCTGACGCTCGCCGCCAGTCTGACCGGCGCGGCGGCGGCCCAGCCCTTCGGCGGCTGGCTGGACTTGAACGGCACCAACGGCTACATCTCGATCCCTGCCAACCCGGCGCTCAATCCCACGGGCGCCTTCACCTTCGAAGCCTGGGTGAAGGTTACGGACGCCAATGGCGGCGGTTGCTCCAGCATCGCCGGCAAAGGCTGGACCCAGGCTTGGTGGATCGGCGTCTGCGGCACCACCTTGCGCTCCTACATCAAGGGCTATACCCCCCCGGGAGCGATCAATTTCGATTCCGGAACGATCTCCGCCACCCTGTGGACCCACATCGCGGTGACCTACGACGGCGCCAACCGGCGGCATTACATCAACGGCGCGCTGGTGGGCACGCATGCGGAGACCGGCCCGCTGACCTCCTCGACCGCCGAGGTGCGGATCGGCAGCGACGTCTCGTACGTGCACACCCCGGCCGGCTCCATCGACGAGGTCAACCTCTGGAACGTGGCCCGGACCCAGGCGCAGATCCAGCAGGATCTCGCGGCGCCGATCACCGGGCCGGTGCAGGGGCTCCTGGCGGTCTGGTCGTTCAACGGCAATCCCAACGACGCCGTCGCGGTCTACAACGGGACCGTCACCGGATCCGCCGTCTTCTCGTCCCCCGCTCCGCCGGCGGGCTCGTGGCTCGCCACCAGCCAGATCCCGGGCTATCAGTTCAAGGTCCGGGTCACCGCGGGAACGGCGATCACCGGCGTGCAGGAATCTGATTGCATCCCGGAGACCCTCTGCGTGAGCGCCTCGCTCCCCGGCCGTTCGGAGGTCCTGGTCCGCATCGTCGGCCCGAAGCCGAACGGCTTCCTCTGGCCCAACATCGTCAAGTTCAACACCTCCCAGGTCGAGGTCTGGATCGATCAGCTCAGCACCGGGAGCATCAAGTACTACGTGCTGCCGGGCGCCTGGCCGGGTCTGGATACCCTGCCGGGGCTGTACGACCGCACGGGTTTCGTACCGTAGGAATCTCGGAGGCTGATGCCCGGGCGGGAGCGCCCGGGCATATTCACCCTCAAGCCCCCGCGCCTGCCTCCCGCGTCGGGTAATCGATGTAACCCTTCTCGCCCCCCTGGTAGAAGGTATCGCGGTCGGGCGGGTTGAGCGCGGTGCCGGCGGCGAAGCGCTCGGGGAGGTCGGGATTGGCCAGGAAGAGCACGCCGAAGGAGATCAGGTCCGCCTCGCCCGCGGCGATCGCCGCGTTGCCGGCCGCGAGGTCGTAGCCACCGTTGAGGATGAACGGGCCGTGGAAGAGCGGACGGAGCCCTGGCGCCACCGGCGCCGGCATCTCCGGGGTCCGCGCCACCGGCTCCACGACATGAAGGTAGGCGAGGCCGAAGCGGTCGAGCTCCCGCGCGGCGTGGCCGAAGGTCGCCGCGGGGTCCGAGTCGCTCATCGAGTTGAACGAGCCGGTGGGGGAGAGGCGCACGCCCACCCGCTCCGCTCCCCAGACGCCCGCCACCGCCGCCGTCACCTCCAGCAGGAAACGGGCGCGGTTCTCGACCGGACCGCCATAGGCGTCCGTCCGGTGGTTCGAGCCGTCGCGCAGGAATTGGTCGACCAGGTAGCCGTTGGCGCCGTGGATCTCGACGCCGTCGAAGCCCGACGCCAGGGCGCTCCGGGCGCCGTGCGCGAACTGCTCGACGACGCCCGGGATCTCGTCCAGCTCCAGGGCGCGCGGGACGCCGAACGGCTTCGGCCCTTCGCTGGTGAACGTCTGCCCCTCGGCCGCCAGGGCCGACGGCGCTACCGGCAGCGCGCCCCCTGGCTGTAACAGCGGATGCGAGATCCGGCCGACGTGCCAGAGCTGCGCGAAGATCCGCCCGCCGCGCTCGTGGACGGCGTCGGTCACCCGGCGCCACCCCGCGATCTGCTCCTCGGCGTGGATGCCCGGCGTGCCGGGATAGCCGATCCCCTGCGGCGAGACCTGGGTCCCCTCGGTGACGATCAACCCGGCCGAGGCCCGCTGCGCGTAGTAGGTGATCGCGAGCTCGCTGGGGACGTTCCCCTCGATGGCCCGGTTGCGTGTCATCGGCGCCATCACCATGCGGTTGCGCAGCATGTACGGTCCTACCTGGACCGGGGAATGGAGAGTGAGGTGCTGATCGCTCATGGTTCGCCTCCTGAATAGTTCGTGTGTTGAAAGTGCAGGAATGAACTTTCGGGTCAAAAAAAGGGCCTATGCTCCCGCTTCCAGCCGTCCCAGCAAGCGGCAGAGCGTTTCGCGGTCGTCCGCGTCCAGCCCGGCGAACATCCGTCCTTCGGTCTCCTGGACGACCGCGACGGCTTCGGCGTGGCGCTCCCGGCCGGCGGACGTCAGCCCGGCGCGGACGGACCGGCGGTCGTGCGGATCGTTCAGCCGCTCGACGAGGCGGTCGGCCTCGAGGCGGTCGACGAGCTGGGTGATGTTGGAACGCACGCAGCTACAGCGGTCCGCGAGCTGGCTCAAGGGCATCGCCTCATCGGTCTCCACCAGCCGGGAGAGCACGTTGAACTTGGCCAGCGAGAGCCCGAGGCCGTCCAGCGCCCCCTCCAGCCGCGCCTCCACCTCGTGCGCCGCGCCGAGGACCCGGAACACGATCGAGGGGAGGGTGCAGGACGAATCGTTCATGTCTGAATGATACAGCAGTGACAGACAGACCGCAAGGTGGGGCTGAAACCTGGAAGGGTTAGAATCCCCTCCATGAGCGCGGCTCGCCGGACTCTCGGCCGCTGGATTCTCGCCACCCTGCTCGAGCGGGGGTGCGATCCCACCACGGCGCGCGTGCCGCGGCGGGTCACCAGCGTCCGGCCGCTCAACCGTCGCGAGATGGCGGAGCTCAGGCCGCTGACCGGTCCGCTGATCTCCGGCGGAAACCTGCTGCCCCTGCCGCGGCAGGCCCGCCGACCCGCTTACGAGGTGTAGCCCGGGACCGCCTTCCCGTGGGCTTTGAAAGAGAATAGGCTCTTCGCTCATCAGTTCTCAGGACCGCAGACGGCTCCGAACAGAGAGGAACGGCATGGGCCTCAAGGAAGTCCTCAGCAGGATGAAGATCGTGGAGCTCGACCCGGACGAGATCGCCGCCGCGGCGCCCTCGACCGGCGGCTCGTCCGCGCCGGCTCCCAAGCCGCCGGCCGGGACAGTGGACATTAACGAGCTGCTCGGCAACATCCCGGCAACCCCGCCGATCGACGAGCGTAAGCTCGACGCGGCCGCGGCCGCGGTGGGTGGCGGCGGCGACGAAGGGGCCGCCGACATCCCCGACTTCCCATCGATCTACAAGGCAGCCGGGGTCACCGATCCGCCGCACGGCTACAGCGCCTACAAGGTGCTGGAGATCTTCTCCTCGCCCGGCTTCGCCACCCTCGACCTGCGGGCCAAGGCCGCGGCGCTCACCGGCTTCCTCAACATGAACCCGTCCGGGCCGGTGCCGATCACCGACATCGTGCAGGACGCCGTCCGCCGCGACCAGGCGCTCGACAAGTTCGAGGAGTTCCTGCGCCTCAAGCAGGCGTCCCGCTCACAGCAGATCGACAAGGACAACGCCAAGCTCCAGGCGGAGATCGACGAGGTCACCCGCCGCAACCGGGAGACGATGGAAGCCAACCGCGCCGGGCTCGAAGCCGAGCAGGGGCGCCTCTCCCGCTGGTTGACGCTCAAGCGCACCGAGGAGCGCAAGCTCTTCGACGCCGTCAACCCGTTCGTCGAGAAGAACCCGATCTCGACCGCGGACACCCCCTTGCCGGCGTCCACCAGGCAAAGCGATCCAGGCAAATAATCAGGAGAAAGCCATGTTTCAGCGCCTCGCCCGAGTTTTCAAATCGTGGATTGGTTACTTCATCTCCTTCGCCGAGGACCCGGAGGTCATGCTCCAGGAGTCGATCGAGGAGATGCGCAACACCCTGCCCAAGCTGAACCAGATCCTGATCACCACCCGGGCGACGGTCATCCGCCTGGAGCAGGGGAAGACGGCGCTGGAGGCGCGGGAGAAGCAGCTCATCAGCTCGATCAAGGCGGCCCTCACGGAGGGGAGCCCCGAGTCGCGGCGCATCGCCGAGGACGACGCCTCCAGCCTGCAGCAGGTGCGCACCGAGCTGGCGACCACCACCGACCAGCTCACGGCGGCCTCCAAGGCTTTCGAGAACACCCAGCTCACGGTGGAGGACATCAAGGAGAAGCTGCGGCTGAAGATGGAGGAGAGCCGCAAGGCGATCACCGAGTCGCGCAACGCCGCGGCGCTCCGCAACGCCGCCTCGGCCATCGCCGAGCTCGACACCTACGGCACCGCCGCCACCAACGACAAATACCTGGAAGAGATCAAGCAGAAGTCCGCCGAGGCCAAGGCTGCCGTCGAGGTGGCGACCGGCGGGCTCGACGTCGACCGGATCAAGAACGAGCGCAAGGCGCGTTCTCTCCAGGCCCAGAGCGTGCTCTCCGAGTTCGAGGTGGAGATGGGGCTCAAGAAGCCCGACGCCGTGCGCGAGGCCGCGCCGTTCCCCACCCAAGCGACTCCCGCGGCGACTCCGCAGAAGCTGCCGGACGCTGGATAGAGACCTGGAAGAGGATTTGGGGGGATGTTTGTGGCCTGCGACCTCACCCTCAGTCCCTCTACTAAAGGAGAGGGAGGACCCAACGGGAGACCGCATTGCAGTCGCCCCCCTTCTCCTTCAGGAGAAGGGCCGGGGATGAGGTCATAGGCCCAAGGAGGCCGATCGAAGCGTGGAGAAACCGATGCCCGAAGCCGCCGCCCCCGCTCCGGCCCCTTTCCTCGACTCGCTCCCGCCCTGGGCGTCGGAGCTGGTGCGCGCCGTCAGCTCCAAGCAGGCCAACGCCTTCGTGGTGCACGGCGTGCCGGCCGACCTCGTCCCCGTCGGCGGCCCCGAGGGGTTGCGCTTCCTGGCGCTCGACGACTTCCTGGTCCAGCAGCTCTTCGCCGGCTGGCCCTCGATCGTCACCTACAACCGGGCCGAGGGTCTCGGCTTCGCCACGCCGGCGGCGCGCGGCCACTTCCAGGACCGGATGCGCGCCTACGACACCGTCCACGGCACCAACTGGGCGGACGCCCTGCCGCGCGACGCCGGCAACTGCTTCGCCCTCCTCGACGCCTACTTCCGCCAGTGCGCCAGCCTCCAGCCGGCCCGTCCGGTGGTGCTGATCCTCCCCTTCGCCGAGACCGTCGTGCCGGCCGCCGAGGTCGCCTACCGCACGCCGGAGGACCGCGCCGTGCTCGTCTACCTGCGCAAATGGTCGCAGGACCCGGTGCTGCTGGCCAAGAACATCGTTTTCGTGATGGTGACCGAGAGCCTCGCCGAGCTCGATCCCAAGCTGGTGCGCTCCCATGCCACGCGGGAGGTCGAGATCGTCCGTCCGGACGCCAAGGAGCGGCTGGCCTACCTGGAAGCCGTGCGCAGCCCGGATTGGTACGCGTCGAAGTCCGAGCTGCCGCCGGCGCGGCTGGCGGAGATGACCGCCGGCATGACGCGCGTCCAGGTCGGCCAGCTCCTCGACAGCGCGGATGCCGAGGGCGAGCACCTCACGCGCGACCGCGCCCGCAAGGTCAAGAAGGAGGTCATCGAGACCGAGGGGCTGGGGCTGCTGGAGTACGTCGAGCCCCGCTTCGACCTCTCGATGGTGGCCGGCATGCCGGCCGTCAAGGACCGCCTGCGGCGCGCCGCCCGCGCCATCGCCCGAGGCAACCCGGCGGCGGTGCCGATGGGCTACCTGGTCTGCGGCCCGGTGGGGAGCGCCAAGACCTTCCTCGTCGAGTGCTTCGCCAAGGAGATCGGTTTTCCCTGCGTGAAGCTGAAGAACTTCCGCTCGATGTGGGTGGGCTCGACCGAATCGAACCTCGAGCGCATCCTCAAGATCCTCTCCGCCCTCACCCCCGTGGGCGTGGTCATCGACGAGGCCGACGCCGCCCTCGGCAACCGCGACCAGCAGGGGGATTCCGGCACCCAGAACCGCGTCTTCGCGCAGATCGCCGCCTTCATGGGGGACACCACGAACCGCGGCAATATCCTCTGGTTCCTGATCACCGCCCGTCCCGACCTGCTGCCGATCGACCTCAAGCGGCAGGGCCGGGCCGAGGAGCACATCCCCCTCTTCTACCCCGAGACGGCGGCCGAGTACGACGAGATCTACGGCGTGATGCTGAAGAAGCTGGGCATCAACACGGTCGTCACCACCATCACCGCCGTCGCAACGGAAGACCAGTACCTCGGCCTCTCCGGCTCGGACCTCGAAGCGGTGCTGGTGCGGGCGATCCTCGAAGCCGAGGCCGCCGAGTCCTCGGAAGTGAAGGCGGAGCATCTCCAGAAGGCCTTCTCGGACTTCATCCCCTCGGTCAACAACCACGAGCGGGAGATGCAGGTCCTCGTCGCCGTCCTGGAATGCACCAGCCGCGAGCTCCTCCCCGAGCGCTACCGCACCCTCGACCGCGGGGAGATCCAGGCGCGGGTGAACGAGATCAAGCGCGAGCTGCGGCTGCTCTAGCGCCCGAAGGCCGGGCACTCCCCCATGGGGAGACCCCTCTCCCTCGCTGGGGGGACTCCTAGCAGCCGGCTGGCGCGCTTCGCCGCCGCAACCGGAACAGCGCGGTCCCCGCGAGCAACAGCGCCAGTGCGAGCAGTCCGGGAGTCGACAGCGCCGGCACCGAGGGCAGGAAGCCGGTGGTCCCGTCCAGCGAGAAGGCGGCGTTGAACGTCGGCGGGGTGGCGCCGCCGACGATGTCGGTGCCGATGCGGAGCCAGTCCGGGTCGAGGGCGGCGTTGCGGATCCAACTCTGGAGATCGCCGGTGAACGGGGTGCCGGCGGCCGAGATCGGCTTCTGGGCGGAGAGCCAGTAGAACTGGCCCCCCGTCACCTGGACCTGCGGGACGAAGAAGTAATGGTCGAGAGGGAGGACGAGGGGCGGATTGAAGGTCACGGTGAACATCACCTCCTGGCCGGTGACCGGTCCCTCGCCGCCGGTGGTCTGCCCCGGAATAGGATGGATGCCGTTGAGCACCGAGTTGGAGGCCATGAATGTGGGGGCGAGCGTGGCGGTCGAGAACGTCAAGGTGGAGGCGGCGCTGTCCGCCGACTTGAATGCGATGTCGCTCGGGGAGTTGGTCCGCGTCGGCACCTGGCCGGAGGGGGGATTGGTTGAGTCGAGCGGGAAGACGCGGTAGATCTCCACCGTCACCTCGCCGATAGTGCCACTCCCAGTGACCAAGCCGGTGAAGGTGGCATGCTGGATCGTCGTCGGGTCGGTCAGCACGAAGTCGTCGGCGGCCTCGATCTCGGTCCCTGCTGCCGGCGGCCGCGACGCGGCGGCCATCCTGCCGTCCGGTGAGTCGGTCTGGAAGTGGAAGACGTCCGCGGTCGCGGGAGCCGCCAGCAGCAGGACCGCGGTCAGCAGGAGCGCCAGCGGGGAAAACCTCGCAACTCGACGATCGGTCATCGGATTCTCCTTGGGGTCGGCCGTGGAATATGCAGATCCAACGATATTATGGGCTGTTCCGGGTTCCTCGATCCTCAGCGAAGTTGATTCTGATTACGTCATTTCTGATATTCTGTTGAGGTCCAGGAGGGAGGATCGAGCATGAAGAAGCTCTGGCGGCTCGCGGTATCCGGTGTTCTGGCCATTGCGTTCCCGATCTCCGCCACCGCGATCGCGGCGCCGGTCTCCGGCTGTTCCTGCCCGAACGGGGATTGGAACGTCCTCAGCCATACCACCTGGGGAGCCGCGCCGGGCTGGACGTGCGGCGGTCTCGCCGAGATCGGCCGGAGCAGCGCCGAGCAGTCCGCGGCGGAAGACTGCGGCGCCGCCGGCGTCTGCGCCTTTGTCGTCTCGAATGAGTCCTGTGTGGACCAGGGCGGCCCCGACCAGCACTTCTCCCTGGACTTCAAGTGGAAGTGCTACGTGTGCTCCGGCGGCCTGGCGGCCCGGTAGTACCCTCTGAACCGAGGTGCCTCCGAACCGAGGTGCCGAACCGAGGTGCCAAGCGATTCATTGCGGTGCCCAGGCGATTCGCGAACGCCGTGCGGCGCCAGATTCGCGCCCCGACCCTTCACGAGGGCTTGCGAGCCTTCATCGCGAGGGTCTGCCGCAGGACCGGCAGCACTGCGCGGTCCTTGTCGCGGTTGGCGTGCTCCTTGGTCTCGATGACGGCGGCGAGCTCGAGAACTCGGACCCTGGCTCCCCCGAGCTCGAAGGCGATGGTCCGGTCCACGAGATCCCCATAGGTGAGCCCATTGCCGATCGAGCCGAGAACGTCCAGCGCGCCGAGCTCGGTCAGCAGGAGGTGCATCCGGAGGGTCGCCAGCTTTGCGGCATCCGGTTCGATGTGCCGGCCCGCGGGATCGCGATAGCGGGCCTTGAGCTCTCGGAGGGCGGCCAGGAGGCGGGCGAGGTTCTCGGGTGCTTTGTCGTACAGGACGTCGAGATCGAAGGTCAGGATCGGCGCGCCTTCGAGCTGGGCGGCAACGCCGCCGACGACGAGAAACTCGACTTCGTGCCGGAGCAGGACCCGCAGGAGCCCGAGGAACTTAACGCTCCGCGACTCGTCCATTCCGGAGCTCGGCGAGCCCGTCCACCCAATCCTGGAGGAGGTCGAGCCGTTCGCGCGGCGTCAGGCTCAGGGTCCACTCGATGAGGGTGAGGTCGACGCCGTCGGACGACTCCGCGAGGGGACCGGTATCCGGCCAGGGCTCGGGTGCTCGGGAAGGAGGCTGGGGCATGGGACCACTATAGCAAGCGCCACCCGCTTCTTCGGCGTCGAGCGCAGCCGGGCCTGGGTGCTGACGCGGCCTGCAAAGCCTCGGGGAGGCCCGTGGCGGGCCTCCCCGGTTCCTCCTAGCCGATGACCCGGTTGGGATCCGGATCGGGGAAGTCGCCCACCAGGGGGCAGTAGGGCTGGATAACGGCGGTGATGCGCTGCCGGCAGACGGCGCAGAAGGGCTGGCCGAGCGTCCGCATCTTGCAGTCGTACTCCGGACGGTAGGCGCCGCAGTGGAAGTAGAAGGCGCCGCCGAAGAGGCCGACGGTGCCGGCGGCGACGGGGCTCGCCTGGAAGTCGCACTGCGAGCAGTTGGGGTTGACGGTGGTGGGGATCGGCGTCGCCGCAGTGACGAGCGAGCTCCACTTCAGGGTGGTGGGGTCGGTGTTGGCGGTGACGTTGGCCTGGGCCGGCTCGGTGCCCGCGTAGGTGTCGTGTCCGGTCTCGCCCGAGCCGCAGCCGGCGTAGGTCTGGTACTCGTCGGCCAGGCCGAAGGCGGTGTGCCCCATCTCGTGAATGCCGATCTCGGTGGCGCTGGCCGCGCGCGAGAAGACCGCCACCGCTCCCCCCGAGCCGCCGTACTGGGTGTGGTTGACGATCACCACGATCAT
>DASWQX010000888.1:0-1906 GCA_036403495.1 Thermoanaerobaculia bacterium | reverse complement strand
GGTGGCGACGGCCCAGGAGGAGCGCCTCGCCCGCGAGCAGGCCCGGGCCACCCAGGGGATCGAGGCGCGGTCGGTGGCGCAGAACGTCTCCGACTACATCGAGAGGAACGGCGCGCGGACCGCCGCGCTGGCGGTCTTCGCGGGGCGGGACCTGGCGACCGCCGCCGGCCAGGCCCAGCTGCTGGCGGGCTCGCTGCCGATCTATCCCGACCTGGTCGGCCTCCGCACGGTGACTCCCGCCGGCCGCATCCTCGCCGGCGCCGGTGCCGTCTCCCTGCCGCCGGCCGCGGTGACCGATCTGGCCGCGGCCGTCGTCCGGGACCGCCGCTACCAGCTCTCCCCGCTCCAGGCCGGCGGCCGGTCGCTGCTGCTCCTCGGGGCGCCGATCCACAATCCGGCGGGAAATCCCGCGGGCACGCTGGTGGCGGCGTTCGACGGCCAGGCCCTGGCGCACCGGATCGCGCGGCAGGGTGATTCCGTGCTGCTGGCCGACGGTTTCGGCCGGCTGATCGCCGCGGTCGACGGACTGGCCGCGGGCGAGACCCTGCCGCCGCTGCCGACGGACTGGGATCGCCGGATCCGCGCCGGCAAGCGGCTGCCGAGGGAGGCCGCGGTGATCGGCTTCGCCACGGTTCCCCGCCTCGGCTGGGTGGTGGCGGTGGAGCGCCCGCGGGCGGACGCCCTCGCCGGCGTGCGCCAGGGGCGCGACCTCGCCTTCTTCCTGCTCCTGCTGGTGATCCCGCTCACCGCGCTGTCCGGCATCTTCGCCGCCCGCCGTATCGCCCGTCCCCTGGCCGACCTCTCCACCGCCGTGGACGCGATGACCGCCGGCAACCTCGCCGCCCCGATCGGCGACCACAGCGGCGTCACCGAGGTCGCCCGCCTCTCCGCCGCCTTCCGGGAGCTGCGCGACCGCCTGGCCGAGCGCACCCGCGAGAGCGAGCGGCTGGCCGCCGAGCTGCGCGCCCGGGCCGAGACGCTCGCCGAAACCGACCGCCGTAAGGACGAGTTCCTCGCCATGCTCGCCCACGAGCTGCGCAATCCCCTGGGCGCGATCGCCAACGCCTCGTATCTGCTGGAGAACTTCGGACCCGCCGAAGGGCAGATGACGAAGCCGGTGGCGATCATCCGGCGCCAGATCCTGCACCTCGTGCGGATGGTCGACGACCTGCTCGACGTCTCGCGCATCACCCGCGGCAAGGTCGAGCTGCGGCGCCAGCGGCTCGACCTCGCCGAGGTCCTCCGCCAGGCGGCCGAGGCCTCGCGGCCGCTGGCCGAGGCCAAGGAGCAGACGCTGCGGCTGGAGCTGCCGGCCGAGCCCCTGCCGCTCGACGGCGACGCCACCCGGCTCGAGCAGGTGGTCTCCAACCTGCTGCGCAACGCCGTCAAGTTCACTGAGGCCGGAGGGACCATCGAGCTGTCGGCCCGGCGTGAGGAGGAGAGCGCGGTGGTGCGGGTGCGCGACGACGGGATCGGCATTCCGGCCGATCTGCTGGCGCGCGTCTTCGACCTCTTCGCCCAGGGCGAGCAGGGGCTCGACCGCTCCGGCGCCGGCCTGGGCATCGGCCTTACCCTGGTGAAGAGCCTGGTCGAGATCCACGGCGGCAGCGTCGACGCCCGCAGCGACGGGCCGGGGGCGGGGAGCGAGTTCGAGGTGCGGCTGCCGCTCGCGGAGGGGTAGGAGCCGGCGGGGCAAGTACGCCTTGGCTGGGGGGGTGCCCTCATCACCCCGGCCCTCTTCTCCCGTCCCTCCGCCCCCCCCACGGGGAGTGTTTTGACCGGGGACATGGGTAACGGGTGTACGGAGACATGGGTAACAGGTTACCCCCTGTTGCCTTTGGCTGAGGCTGGGGAAAAGCCCGGAGGGGTTTTCCACAGCCTCAGCCCTCCTCAAGGCAGAGTCTGT
>DASWQX010000887.1:0-8044 GCA_036403495.1 Thermoanaerobaculia bacterium | reverse complement strand
ATCTGCACGGCCTACCTGATTGATCAAATCGAGCCGGGGCGCGCCGCGTTCTATCCGATCGGCAAGCCGATGCGCGACACCCGGGTCGTGCTGCTCGACGGCGACCGGATCGTCACCGAGCCGGGAGTGCAGGGGGAGTTGCTGATCGGCGGGCCGCAGGTGATGCAGGGGTACAAGAACGACGAGCGGCAGACGGACGAGCGGATCCGGGTGATCGACGGCGAGCGCTACTACCGCTCGGGCGACCTCTGCGAGTGGCTGCCCGACGGCAACCTGCACTACGCCGGCCGCAACGACGAGGAGATCAAGCTCTCCGGCTTCCGGATCAACCTCAACGAGATCAAGCGGGTGATGGACGCCTCGGCGAGCGTCCGCGAGAGCCACCCGGTGGTGGCCGTCCATCCGGCGCTGGGGAAGGTGATCGCGGCCTGCTTCACCCGCGCCGACGGTGAGGTCGACGATGAGCCGGCCGGCGACGGGCTGTTCGGTCAGCTCCAGTCGGTGTTTCGGCACGAGCTGCCGTACTACATGGTTCCGTCGCTCTATTTTCAGTTCGACCGGTTTCCGACGATGCCGTCGGGCAAGACGGACAAGAAGCAGATTCTCCACCGGGTCAACGAGTGCATGCAGAGCGCCGACACCCGCCTGACGCGGTTCGTCTGCTCGGACTGAAGGGATGCCCATGGAATCGCCGGAAAGCTGGTTTCACCATCGCGCCACGCTCTACGTCGAGGCGCAGATCCTGTTCCACCTCAACCAGGCGGGGGTCTGGGGCCTGCTCAAGCAGGGGGGCGCGCACACCGCGCCCGAGATCGCCAGCTCCCTCCGGCTCGACGCCGCCGCCACCGACGCGCTGCTCGACTACGTCTTTCAGGTCGACCGCCTGCTCGAGCGCGACGAGCGGGACACCTACTCGCTCTCCGAGTTTGGCCGCCAGGTCGTCGAGCGCTTCTCGGACGCCAAGGGGGACGCCGGGAAGGAATCGATCAACATGTTCGACGTCCGCGTCGGCGCCTACGGGCCGGTCTGGCAGAACCTCGGCCGCATGCTGAGCGGCGACGGCCGCTACGGCGAGGACTTCCAGCGCGAGGGGCGCTTCGCCGAGAACGGCGTGTTCAAGCTCGCCATGCGCTTCTGGGGGAGCCTCGTCGAGCACGTCGAGGAGCTCGGCGTCGATCGCGTCGTCGAGGTCGGCCTGACCACCGGCCTGGTGGAGAAGCTGGGCGAGAAGTACCCCGGCCACCGCCTCTACGGCCTCGACCGTAGCGAGGAGACCCTGGAGCGCAACGCGGCGAGCGCGGCGGCCCGGAACGTCACCAACATCCAGTGGCTGCGCGGCGATTATTTCGATGTCGAGGGGTGGAGCGCGGCGGTCGACGGGGAACGCCCGGGGCTGATCTTCTCGCTCCACTTCCACGAGCTGATCGCGGCGGGCGAAGAGCGCTTCCGCGAGGCGCTGTGCGGATTGAAGCGCGCGCTCCCCGGCTGGTCGCTGCTGGCGTTCGAGCAGCCGCGGCTGCCGCACAGCGAGCGGGAGAGCACCGCGGAGACCCTCTGGCTCTACTCGCAGTCGAACATTCTCATTCACCACCTGATCGGCAACGGCCGGATCCTCAGCCGGGAGGCCTGGCTGGACCTGGGAGCGCGGGCCGGCTGCCAGGTGTCCGACCGGCCCTGCAATTATCTCGGATACAGGGCCTTTCTCTTCCAATGGTAAGCGTCCCATCGGGGGGCTCCGCAATGAACACGTCGGAAAATATCGAGACCGCGCGCCAGAGAGCACGTCCCGCCGGCGTGGAGAAGCTGGTGGTCAGCGAAACCGCTTCGCCGGACGAGCTGCGCCGCCTCCTGGAGTCGCTGCGCCAGGAAAACTGCGTCCATAGCTGGCGCAACTTCGGCCCGGGCGGCACCGTGAAACAGCTCCTCGACTGGGAGAACGAGCGGCGCCCGACAGTGCTGTTCTTCTTCCGCCTGGAGCGGGGGGGCGCCACGCGGATGGTCGCCGCCAGCGCCGTCGCCGACCGGGTGAACCGGGACTTCCCCCATGCCGGTTTTCCCGTGCTCGGACGGTGCTGCATCATGCCCGAGTTCCGCAGCCGGGGGTTCTACCGGCAGGTCCTGCAACATCGGCTGGAATATTGCCGCGCCGAATACGGCGACGGGCTGAACGCCATCCACGTCGGCGCGGTCAACGAGCGGATCGCGCACGTCATCACCGACCACGGCCTGTCCGGCTGGCCGCGCTTCATCC
The DNA here is from genome assembly GCA_036403495.1 of Thermoanaerobaculia bacterium. Classification (GTDB taxonomy): domain Bacteria; phylum Acidobacteriota; class Thermoanaerobaculia; order Multivoradales; family UBA5704; genus DATARR01. Next base: position 5,793 of record DASWQX010000887.1, on the reverse strand, counting down.
ACCTCGGCGAGGAGGAGCTGAACGTGGCGGGAGACTTCCGCCGGGTCGGCGCCTACCTGCTGCTGCTCCCCCAGTTCCTCCACCGGATGCAGGCGTCGCTCGCCGGCGCCGACGCCCCGCCCTGCGTCGTCGAGCTGCGGAGCGCGCTGGCGCGGACCGAGTCGGACGACGTCCGCAACCTCGGCCTGCTGGTCAAGGAGAAATTCGCCGAAGCGCGGCGGCTCGGCTGGCTCGACGGCCGCGATTGCCGCGACATCGAACAACTGTTGCTGTTCTGCGGCTCGATCCCCCTGGTCGGCTGCCTCTAGGGAAAGCAAGGAGAGACTCAACCGTGCAGCGTGGCTACCAGGAAATCGTGGTCGAGGACGAGGGGACCGGCTTCAGCGCCTACCTCGTGGTCGACGCATCGGACCGGGACCTCTCCTTCGGCGGCACGCGGATCGACACCTGCGTCACCCGCGAGATGGTGGTCGAGCTCGCGCAGAACATGTCCCTGAAGCTCGCCGGCCACGGCTCGCCGGTGGGCGGGGCCAAGGCCGGGCTGCGCGCCGCGCCCGACGACCCGCGGCTGAAACCCTTTCTCAAGCGCTTCGCCGAGGAGTGCCGGGAGCTGCTGACCAGCACCACGATCCTCGGCAAAGACATGGGCGCCAAGCAGTGGATGCTCGACGAGATCTACCGCTCGCTGGCGATGCCGCAACTGGGGCTGGCGCGGCAGGCAGGGCGGACGGACCGCTGCCCCGCGCGCCCCTGCGACCTCGACGGCTACATCGAGAACATGACCGGCAAGGGGGTCTTCTGGGCGATCGAGCAGGCGATGAACGGCCGGCTGCGCGGGGCCCGCGTGCTGATCCAGGGCTTCGGCGTCGTCGGCTCGGGGGTTGCCTGGCACCTGGACCGGGCGGGCGCGCGGATCGTCGGCGTCAGCGACCGCGACAAGGCGGTCCTCGCTCCCGCCGGCGTCGAGGTCGCGGCGCTGATCGCGGCGAAGGACGCGGACGGCCTGGTGGCCGCGGACCGGCTGCCCGCCGCCTGCGATCTCGGCGCCCGCGACGACCTGCTCGCGCAGGCGGCCGACGTGCTGGTGCTGGCCGCCGGCTCCTACGTCGTCGATCACGATCTCGCCGTGCTCGTCCAGGCGCCGCTGGTGGTGGAGGGGGCCAATCTCGCCCTGCTGCCGGCGGCGCGCGGCGTGCTGCACGCGAAGGCGGTGCGGGTGGTGCCGGACGTCGTCGCCAACAGCGCCAGCGCGGCGCTGGTCGGCCATCAGATCGCCTCCGGCAACACCCTTTCGCCGCCGGCGCTCTGGGCCGACATCGAGGGCAACATCCGGCGCTGCACGGACGCGGTCGAAAAGGTTTCGAAGGACCTCGACATCGATTCGAAGAGCGCCTTCCGGCACCTCGTCGGGGCGGAGGCGCTCAGCTCATGATCGACGGGATCGAAATGATCGAGACCACGGTCGCCGGCAGCAGCGGCGCCATCCTGCAGTGCAGCCATACGGCGATCGACTCCGGCAAGCCGGGCCTGCTGATCGCCCTCCCCTTCGGCGTCCCGGCCACGGTGGCGCACGCCGCGTTCTCGGCGTTCGCGCCGGGCTTCAACGTCGTGACCTGGGAGAGCCGCTTCATCCTCAATCTCGATCAGGATTTCACCGGCGACGAGAGGCTGGCGCCGGCAGAGCACGTCGAGGACATGCTCTGCCTGCTGCGGGCGCTGGAGATCGATACCTGCCACCTGATCGGCTACTGCTCCGGCGCCGGCATCTCCCTGCTGGCGGCGAGCCTCCACCCCGAGGTCTTCAGCGAGCTGATCCTGGTCAACGGCGAATATCAACTGTTCCGCAAGGGGCACGCCTCGACCGACTACCAGCGCAGCATCGACACCTTCCTGCCGGTGGTGGCCAGCAGCCGCCGGCAGGCGGGCTTCATCTTCACCAAGATGGCCGAGATCTCGAACGCCAAGCGGGCGGGCGCCGAGCCCACCGAGCTCGACCGGCAGATCAACCTGCCGTTCAGCAAGGAGGAGCACCTCTTCCGCTACGCCAAGAACTACATGGCCTATCGCGATTTCGACGCCCTGGAGGTCGCCGGCGGGGTGCGCCAGCCGGCGTTCGTGGTGACCGGCCGGCGGGACGAGCATTCCAGCATGGAGAACTCCGAGGCGGTCGCCGGCGCCATCGGCGCCGTGAAGACCTTCGTCGCCGACGAGGGCGATCACTATGACTTCTGCCGCGCCGGCTCGTCGACGCTCGCCGAGATCGGCGCCCATCTCGGAACCCCTTTCACGCAGTAAACATCGGAGCGAAGTTGCCATGGCCGAGCACTATGACGCGATCATCGTTGGCGGAGGGCCCGCCGGCAGCACGGCGGCGGGATATCTGGCCCGGCACGGGCACCGGGCCCTGCTGCTCGAGAAGAGCCAATTCCCCAGGCACCGGATCGGCGAGTCGCTGCTCCCCAGCATGATGCCGGTGCTCGAGGACTTCGGCCTCGTCGAAGCCTGCCGGGAGGCCGGTTTCGTCGAGAAGACCGGCGCCACCTTCATCTGGGGACGGACGAAGGAGCCGTGGGACATCCGGTTCGGGGATACGCCCTTCCTGCCGTCCGGTTTCGCCTTCCACGTCGAACGTTCGATCTTCGATCAGATCCTGCTCGACCACGCCCGCCGCAGCGGCGTCGAGGTGCACATGAACGCGACCGTCCTCGAGCCGCTGCTGGACGGCGGCCGGGTGACCGGCGTCACCTACCGCGAGGACGGCAGCGGCGAAACCAAGACGGCGCACGCGAAGTTCGTCGTCGACGCCAGCGGCTCGGCGTCGATCGTCGGCCGCCGCGTGACGGAGCGCCGCTACGACGATCAGATGCGGCAGGTCGCGCTCTACGGCTACTACAAGAACGTGCGCGGCGCGGAGGATTTCCGGCGCAGCCACATCATCATCGAAAGCTGCCCGAAGGGGTGGTTCTGGTTCATTCCGCAGAACAGCGAGACCCTCGGCGAGGTCAGCCTCGGGCTGGTCACCGGCCGCGAGTTCGAGGGGCAGATCCGGGCCCAGGGGATCGAGGCGTTCTACGACGAGGCGCGGTCCGAGGCGCCGTACATCAGCGAGCTGCTGGGGCCCGACGCCGAGCGCATCGGCGAGATGCACGTGGTCCGCGACTGGGCGTACACCTGCGACGAAACGGCGGGCCCGGGCTACTTCCTGGCCGGCGACGCCGCGGCGTTCCTCGATCCGCTGCTGTCGACCGGCGTCTCGCTGGCGATGCTCGCCGGGTACTCCGCGTCCGTCTGCATCCACACGGCGCTCGCGGATCCGAGCGTGGAGGAGGCGGCGGCGAAGTTCTACTCCAACAACTACCGGCAGATGTACGAGGTCACCCGCGACTTCCTGCACTACTTCTACGCCGGCAACGCCAGCGCCCACCGCAACGACCTGTTCTGGGAAGCCCGCCGGGTGCTGAACTTCGACGAGAACATCGGCGCGCAGCAGGCGTTCTCGTTCTTCATCAACACGATCCCCGGCAATCCGCACCCGGCGCTGGCGAAGCAGATCCCGCTGTTCCAGCAGTTCATGAAAAATATGGATCACCCCCTGGACGAGATCAAGCCGGGGCGCGGCCTCGATAAGATCGTCCAGGGCGGGTTCCGGAGCGTCGACGCGCTGCACGCCGACGACGTGCCGGTCGTCAACGGCACGCTGGAATCGACCTCGCGGATCAACCGCGAGCTCCACACCCTGGAGCCGATCCGCGGCATCGTCTTCGACCGCGAGCGGCCGGTGTTCTCCTCGACCAGCTCGTGGCTGCTGGGGCGCAACATCGTGCCGCTCGACGACGGCGCCTGCGACCTGCTGAAGCTGATGGACGGCGAAGCCTCCTGGTCGTCGATCGTCAGCCGCTTCGCCGGCGAGGCGGGCCTGCCGGCCGAGCAGGGCAGGCGGCAGGCGGCGGAGATCGCCGACCGCCTGCTCGCCGAGGACTACGTGCTGGTGCGGAGCCGGGCCGCAGCCCCTCCCGAGCCGGCGCCGGCGGGGCAGCCGGCGCAAAACCCGACATTAACGGTGGCCACGACGGAGTGATGAAATGAAAGCGAATCCAGAAGTTGAAACGGCAGGACCGGGCCCGGCTCCGGCGTCGCAGGCCGGCAACCAGGAGCCGCGGACGCGCGACGAGAAGTACATGGCGGCGATCTGGGTGGAGATCATCGGCCTGGAACCGGATCAGGTTCACCTGCAGGACAAGTTCGTCGAGGTCGGCGGCAACTCGCTGACGCTCAACATCATCCTGAACCGGATCGAGGCCGACACCGGAGCCGCGATCCCCGCCGAGCTGTTCTTCGAAGACGACAGTTCGTCGCTGTCCGCGCTGGCCAGCGTGCTGGAAACCCTGCGCGCAGCGCTTTAACCATCGATCCACAAAGGAGGCATTGACCATGTCTACAGTCAGTCAAGAGGTACGCACAGAGGGTTCAGCCGCCGCGGATCAGGACCGGGCCTTTTTCGACGCCAACGGATACCTGGGGCCGTTCACGGTCATGCCGCCGGAGGACGTGGAAGCGCTGTGGAAGAAGGTGCGCGTCCAGCTCCTGAACAAGGAGAACGCCATCTATCCCCACACCAAGATGAACTACGACCGCCATCTGGACGTCAAGATCCTGAGCGACATCGTCCGCCATCCCGAGATCGTCCGCCGGGTCCAGAGCATCCTGGGGCCGAACATCCTCTGCTGGCGCACCGAGTGGTTCCCGAAGTATCCGGGCGACAAGGGCACGGCCTGGCACCAGGCGGAGAGCTTCGTCGCCTTCGAGGGGGACAAGAAGCTCGAGCCGACCCAGCCGCACGACGGCTCCTGGGAGGTGACCGTCTGGTTCGGCTTCACCGACGCCACCCGCGAGACGGCCTGCCTGAAGGTTATTCCCGGCACCCACCGCACCTGGTACTTCGACGAGCGCCGGAACATCCCGTTCGACCCCACCGTCTCGATGAAGGGCACGGACTCGGGCTTCTACGGCTACGATTTCGAGAAGCTGAAGATCGATCCCGACTGGAAGCCCGACGAGACCAAGGCGCTCCACTTCGAGATGCGGGCCGGCCAGGCGCTGATGTTCACCTCCCGCTGCCTGCACGCCTCGGAGCCGAACACCTCCAAGGACCGCGCGCGCATGGGCCTGGCGATCCGCTACGTGCCCACCGACGTGCGCGTCTACCCTTACCACGAGGGGCAGTACACGCATTTCGGCGAGGTCTTCCCCCTCGACAACTACGCGGCGGTGCTGGCCGCCGGCGAGGACACGTTCGGCCACAACAAGGTGATCCAGCCGTTGTAGGCGGAGCGGGCGCGGCGGCGTCGGAGCGAGGCCAAGCCCGGCAACGGGCTCCCCGCCCCGGCGCCGGCGCGCGCGGCCTGCGCCGGAAACCGGGGATTGAAAGGCGTGAGAGAGCCCACGATGATCTACGACAAGGCGATGCACGAGGCGCGCAAGTATTGGCGCGACCGGCTCGACGCGATGTCCTTCGCCGGACACCTCGCGCTCGATCACCCGCGCCTCAAGGACGCGCCGCGGCAGCTCGCCGCCCTGGAACGGACGCTCGACCCGGAGGTCCACGCGCTGCTGCGGCGCCTGAGCGGCGGCAACCCTTTCCTCGCCTACACCGCCCTGGTCGCCGCCCTGAGGATCTGTTGCCAGCGGATTTCGGGCGAGCCCGGGGGGACGATCTTCAGCCCGGCCGCCTCTCCGGGGGCCGCCGGGACCCTGCTGCCGATCAGCGGCGCGCTAGACGCCGGCGCGCCCTTC